>NZ_JBOFKN010000172.1:0-1107 GCF_051657365.1 Paraclostridium sp. | reverse complement strand
AGAAGATAAAAATTAAAATGATTTCTAAAATTTTAAGTATTCACAACCTATAAGAAATAGACGTATAATTAAATATAATAATTATAATGGTATATTTTTGAGAGTAAATGAAATAGTTAACGAAGGATGAGGTGAATATTTAAATAATAAAAATGGTTTGTTATATAAATTTCTAAAAGGTGGATTGGTATAATGAAAATAGGATTGGTGCTATCAGGTGGTGGTGGCAAAGGAGCGTATGAATTAGGTGTTTGGAAAGCTTTAAAGGAAATGAAGTTAGATCCGTATATAAAAGTTTTTTCAGGTACATCTATTGGTGCTTTTAATGCAGTATTATTTGCACAAGATGATTTAGATAAAGCAGAAGCTTTATGGGTAACAAAACTGTTACAATAAATTTAAACAAAACTATACAAATATGTATAGAAGTATAGATTTAAAAACAGAAAGCCCTTTGTATCTAGTGATAGGTGCAAACTCGGAGTTAATTGCTTTTAATCCCTAAAGCCTTACTACCAAAGCAAAGCTAGAAATGGCAAGTGTAATGGTGCGAAAGCAGAAAAAAGTGTAAGGATAACCTAAGTTGAAATAAAATCTAATTAGGTCTTATAAATGGATAATCGTGACATATAAGATACGTTAGGCACTAAGGGTTTTTGATAATGGGTGTTTAGCAGGGAATGTCCTAAATCTTTTAAGATATGGATAACCTTCAACGACTATCTCCTTGAGGGAGAGTAAAGCCACAAGCTAATGGTGGAAGAAAAATACCGTATCTCTTTTAGTTAAGAGATAAAGATATAGTCTGCGCTTATGTGAAAGCATAAGAGGTCTACCTGAGAAGGAAAGACTGCTATAAGGTTGCGACTTATAGTGAACAAGAAAAATATATAAAAATAATGTGTATGATATTACTGTTTGGGTAAAATAATTTTGTAGCGAAAACCAAGCTATTAAATTATTCAATTCAGAGTGCTTAACTATAAACTAAGTTCTGAATATGTACCTAGCGATACTGGGGAATTTAAGCCTGTGAAGAGTTATATGAAACAGGAAGATACAATACGAAAGTCTTAGGATATAAGTAGTATCACAGTATAAATGTCT
>NZ_JBOFKN010000171.1:0-5901 GCF_051657365.1 Paraclostridium sp. | reverse complement strand
TACTAATTTAACCATAATAATGTAACTTATTATATAATTTAATTAAGAAAACATATAAGGAGGATAATATGAATTTTGAAAATAAATTAAATAAATATGCTCAACTCGCTGTAGAGGTAGGTGTTAATTTACAAAAAGATCAAATACTACTTTTAAGAGCCCCTATATCTTGCAAACACTTTGCAAGAAAAATAGTTGACATAGCATATGAGTTAGGCGCTAAGGAGGTCGAAATCGAATGGACTGATGAAGAATGTTCTTTAATTCGATATCTTAAAGCTCCAGAATGTATATTTGATGAGTTTCCTAATTGGAAAATAGAAAAATACAATTATTTGTTGGATAATGGAGCTTGTATAATAAATATAGATTCATCTAATCCTACAATATTCAAAGATGTTGATCAATCAAGGATGAAAAGAAGTAGTAAAGCTTATAATAAAAACATACCTTTATGGAGAGAAGCTATAATTACTGATAAAATACGATGGACTATAGTATCTGTTCCTAGTAAGGAATGGGCATCGAAAGTATTTACTGATTTAAATGAAGATGAAGCTGTTGATAAATTATGGGATTATATATTTAAATGTACTAGAATAGACAAAAATGATCCTGTAAAATCATGGAAAGATCATAACTATAAACTTAATGAAAAAGTAGAGTTTCTAAATAAAAATAATCTAAAATCTATGCATTTTAAATCCGATAAAACTGATTTACATATAGAATTACCTATAGGCCATATATGGGCAGGCGGAGCTAGTAAAGATTCTAATGGTATAGAATTTAATGCTAATATGCCCACAGAGGAAGTATATACATTACCCCATAAGTATAAAGTGAATGGTATTGTATCAAATACTAAACCTTTTATATATAACGGTACTATAATAGATGACTTTACCTTAACATTTAAAGATGGAAAAGTAGTAGATTATACTGCCAATATTGGATACGAGTCATTAAAATCTTTAATTGAATTAGATGAAGGATCATGTTTTCTAGGAGAAGTTGCCCTGGTTGAAAATAACTCACCTATATCTAATACAGGAATAGTTTATTATACTACTTTATATGATGAGAACGCCTCTTGTCATTTAGCTCTAGGATCTGCATATAAAACAAGCATAGAAAACGGAAGTGATATACCTAAGAGTTCTATGGATAATTACGGAATAAACGATAGTATAACTCATGAAGATTTTATGATAGGTTCAAAAGATATGAATATAACTGCTATTACTCACGATAATAAACAAATAGAAATATTTAAAAATGGAAATTGGGCATAAAAAAGATAGGTTACATTTGTAGCCTATCTTTTTATTTATAATGCTTTTATATATGTTATAACATCTTCTATTATCCAATCTGGTGTTGAAGCTCCAGCTGTTAAACCAACATTATTGAAACCTTTAAAATCATCTTCATTTAATTCAGCTACCGTTTCTATAGCTAAAGTAGGTACATATTGCATGCAAATTTGAACTAATTTTTGAGTATTAGAACTATGCTTACCACCAACCACTACCATCATATCAACATCTTGAGATATTTCTTTTGCAGCTTCTTGTCTTACTTTAGTTGCTGAGCATATAGTATTATTGAAAACAACTTCATCTAAATCATTGGAAAGACACTCTATTATTTTATTGTATAAATCGATATTTATAGTAGTTTGAGCTACCACACAATATTTTTTAGATTTATCAAGTTCTATATTTTCTAAATCATCAAGTGTTTTTATTATAAGAGCTTCATTGTTGCACCATCCATTTATACCTATAACTTCAGGATGATTAGCATCTCCTATAACTACTATTTTATATCCATTCATATAATGTCTTTTTGCTATTTCATGAATTTTTTTCACAAATGGACATGTAGTATCTATAATATTTAAAGATTTGGATTTAGATTCTATATATACTCTCTCCCCTACTCCATGGCTTCTTATTATCATACTATTCGATATTGGAACATCATTAACTTCATTTATTGTTTTAAGTCCATTTTCCTCATATTTTAAAACTGCTTGTTTATTATGTATAAGTGGACCAAGTGCATAAATACCATCTTCTCTTTTTTGCAACTCATCCCAAGCCATTTTCATAGCTCTTTTAACTCCAAAACAAAAACCAGCATTTTTAGCTATTTTAACTTGCATTTAAAGTTCTCCTTATTTAGCATATTTAATATAGTTATCCTTTATTACTTCTAATACGTTTTGTGATAATCTTTGGTAATCATCCGTAGTTAATTTTTCTTTATAATATTCTTCAAATGATATAGGTTTATCTATATATATAGTTACTTTATTAAAAATCTTATAAGAACTTATTATTGATATAGGAACAACCAAAGATTTACCTTTTATAGCAAACATACCTAGTCCTGCTTTAGCTTCTAAAAATCCTGTTCCTTTATTTCTAGTACCTTCTGGAAACATACCTAAACACCCACCACTTCTTAATACTTTCAGTATATTTTTCACAGTGGATGCTGTAGGGTTCTCTCTATCGACAGGAATAACATTTAGTTTATTTAATATATATCCTAATAGCTTTATATTAAACAATTCTTTTTTAGCAACTGCTCGAATCGGTCTATTTTTATGCATAGAAGCAGCTAAAAATACTGGGTCTAAGTTAGATCGGTGGTTTGCAGCTAATATAATAGACCCTTCTTTTGGAATATTATCCATTCCGACTATCTCAAATTTAAAAAAGATGCTTGAGAAAACTCTTAAAACGCCCGTTACAAAATTATAAAATTTCACATTAATCTCCCTTCAAACACTACTTTATTTTGCTTATAACAGATTCGACTACCGTATCTATATCTTTTCCTGTAGTATCAATCTCAATTGCATCATGAGCTTTAACTAGTGGTGCAAATTTTCTATTGGAATCTATCTTATCTCTTCTTATAACATCATTAATAACTTCTTCCAAAGTAGTATCATATCCTTTTTTTATAAGTTCTTTATATCTTCTCTCGCCTCTCTCTTCAGGAGAAGCTACTAAAAAGAACTTATAGTCTGCATTTGGAAATACATACGAACCTATGTCTCTTCCATCTAGTATAACAGAATTTCTATTTCCTATCTCTCTTTGTACATCAACCATTAAATATCGAACATCTTTTATTTGAGCAACATTAGATACATTATTAGTCACTTGTGGTGTTCTTATTTCTTCTTTTAAAATTTTACCGTCTAAGTATATATTATTGTCTTTAAAATCTATTTCGCTTTTTTTAGCTATTTCAACTATTGAGTCTTCATCATTTATATCTATATCATTTGTAATAACCTTATACGTTATCGCTCTATACATAGCACCTGTATCTATATAATTGATATTTAATTTATCAGCTATAATTTTTGCTATTGTACTCTTACCTGCACCTGCTGGTCCATCTACTGCTATTACTAAGTTTTTCATATTATTCACTCCTATTCACTTATATCAGGTCTTAAATTTTTAGCTTCATTTAGATATATATGTTTAATTTCAGTTTTTTTCTTATTACTATTTATATTAATCATAACTCGGACACATTTTCTCAAGCTACCTTGAATATATTTTTCTTCAAAATTAAGTAACGGAGTATCTAAAATACTTAGTATATCTCTAACCGCTACAGACGGATATACTGAATCTAAGTCACTTGTCATTGTAAATATCATACTTATTATATCATCTATATTCAAATCATTAGCGCTTATAATGGTCTCAACCATTACTTTAGTTTCATTTAAAATTTCTTCTGTAGAGTTATTCTTAACTGTAGTAGCTCCTCTAATTGCTAATACTCTCACTAATAATCACTTCCTGCTAAATATCCTGTTGAAAAAGCTATTTGAAGGTTGTACCCTCCTGTTTCAGCATCCACATCCATAACTTCTCCAGCAAAGAATAAATTTTTAATTAATTTTGATTCCATATTTGATGCATTTATTTCCTTTACACTAACACCACCACTAGTTACCATAGCGGCTTTAATAGTTAGCATCTCGGACACAGTTAATTTCATTTCTTTTATATATTCTATAATTTTAAATTCATCTTCTTTTTTTAGTTCATTAGGTTTAGTTTCACTCAAATCAAGTAAACTTAAAATTTCTTTTACAAAGTTCTGTGGCAACACGCCTTTTAAATTTGTAAGAATATTTTTATTTGGATTTTCTCTTATTATTTTAGAAATTTCATCCTTTGAAGTTTGAGGTAAAAAGTCTAATGTTACTTCTACTTCTGAATTATCTAGTGCTTTATTTATATAGGAAGAAAATTTTAAAACGCCGGGACCTGATATACCAAAGTGAGTAAATATCATATCTCCTTGAATTTCTATCTTCTTCTTTTTAATTTTACTTTTTATTACTACTTCTTTCATAGATACACCTTGAAGATTTTTAACAAAGCTTTCTGTTGTAACTAACGGTATCAGTGCAGGATATAATGGTTTTATAGTATGTCCATATTTTTTTAATATTTCAAACATAGCACCATCAGACCCTGTAGCAGGATGACTTTTTCCACCTGTTGTTACTATAAGTTTATCACAGTATAACTTTTCTCCTTTGTTAGTTGTAATACCCTTAGCTTCACTATTTTCTATTATTAAATCACATACCGTAGTATTATACATTATGTCAACTTTGTTTTTTAAAAGATCATTTCTAAGAACCTCTATTACTTCATTTGCTTCATCTGATTTTGTATAGACCTTTTCATCATATTCTACCTTGTACTCTAAATTATTTTTACTAAAGTATTGTAATAAGTCATAGTTTGAAAAAGTATAAAAAGAACTATATAAAAACTTTTTATTATTAACTACTTTATCAAAAAAATCTTCTATATTTCTATTATTCGTAATGTTACATCTTCCACCACCAGTAAGTCTTAACTTTTTTCCTATTTCATTGTTTTTTTCTATTAATATTACTTCGTTTTGTTTTGAGGCTGATATTGCGGCCATTATACCAGCGGGTCCGCCTCCAACAACTATAACTTTTGACATAATTATATCTCCTTACTCAAGTGCTGAGTTGTTAATTTTTTCATTGTTTTTTATATGAGTAGTATCATTCATTTTTATGATAACTGGTCCATAGTCTCTATAATCTACTATGTTTAAAGCCGTATTGTCTTGTTTAATTCTATATATATTTTCCATTCCTGAATTTAAGAAAGATAAAAGCATTACTCTAACCGTTACAGAATGTGTTACAAGTAATATATTTTTATTTTCATATTTTGTATTAAGTTCACTTATAAATTTATCTATTCGTTCTTTAATTATATGTAAGGTTTCTCCATCTGGAATTTCCACTAAGTGAGGTTCATTTCTCCAAGTTTTGTAAATGTCTCCATAATGGGTTTTAATTTCATCTATTAATAGTCCTTCCCATTTTCCAAATCCCATCTCTCTAAGTGCAGTTGTTTTTTTTACTTTAATACCTAATCTATCGCTAAGTATATCTGCCGTTTGAACAGCTCTTCCTAAATCACTTGAAAAAATAAAATCTATATTGTGATTTTCAACTAAACTATCAGCTAATTCAGTTGCTTGTTCTATTCCTTTATTTGTTAAATCTGAATTACCATGACCTTGCGTTTTGCCCAAAATATTCCAATTAGTTTGACCGTGTCTAACTATATAAAATGTATTTGCCATAAGTATCCTCCTATATTTATATGTCTTTAGTTTTAGCGCTTATCAAAATTTTATTATATCATAATTTGACAAAATTAAAAACTTAAACATACAAATATTCATTTAAGGATAACATATAACTAGAATAATCATAAAGGAGTTTTATAGCATGAATCATAAATTAAAATATTTGATAATTCTATTTATGACAACTAATTTATTATTAGGTATAGG
>NZ_JBOFKN010000170.1:0-88144 GCF_051657365.1 Paraclostridium sp. | reverse complement strand
ACTACTATCTGGAACGATAAATTTAAAAACTAATAAAACTAAGTTGAATTTAAGTTTAGTGATATGCTCAATATTAATTACTTTTATCGAAATAATAGTAATGAGTTTAAGCATATCACTAAATATATCTTTGATTGTAGTTGAAATACCAAAGTTAATAATATATATAACTTTAATATTTATATTTCTATATATTAATTATGAAATGAGTATAGATAGATGTATAGTTATAAGTATCTCTTATGTTTTTGCATTGAAATTAATTAAAGAATTAATTTATTTATTTTTATCTGTACTATGTAATAGAATTAATGAGATGGAATACTGGTGGTACTATACATTGATGTATGATAAATTGGTGATGTTAGAAGTAGCTGTTTTATCTAAGTTATTATTAATATACTTAGTTACAGTATTTAAAATTTTAAAATTGAAAATTAAATTTAATAAAAAAGAATATAGATATATATTTATTTCTATAATAGTAAATTTGATAAGTGCTATATTAATATTTACTATTATATATACAGCAACACAATCAATTACGAATGTTTTTTTAGATATGATTATTATTGGCATTTCAATTAGTACATTGATTTTAAATAGCTTTTTCATGTGGCTGATAATAAGAGTTATAAAAGATAGCAATTTAAGAGCTGAGAATAAGAGTATAAAAGATAATATAGATTTACAATATAAATATTATATAAATATGCAAGAATCTCAACTAAAAATAAAAAATTTATATCATGATATGAAAAATCATATGATATGTATAGAAATTTTATATGTTAAAAATGATTATATAACAAATATAAATAATAAACTTGAAGAATGTACATCTATATTTAATACTAACAATATGATTTTAGACATTATATTAAATGATAAAAAGAACATTTGTCAAAACAAAGGAATAGATTTGTTTGCTGATATAAATTTTAAAGAATGTAATTTTATAGATGTTGCAGATGTATGTAGTATATTTTCAAATATGATAGATAATGCTATAGAAGCTTGTGAAAAGATAGAAGATAAAAGTATAGATAAAAAAATAAAAATAAAAGGTACTGTAGTTAAAAAATTGTATATTATAAAATGTGAAAATACAAAACTTAATAAAGTTAAACTAGAAAATGGAAAAATTATCACAGATAAAAAAGATAAATTTTTACATGGTATAGGCATTAGAAGCATGAAAACTTCGGTAGAAAAATACAATGGAAATTTAGAAATAAATAATTTGGAAAATAAGTTTTTAGTAAATATTTGTATACCTTTAAGAATAGAAAACTTCCACTTGTATTCTCAAAATGTCCAGTTGTAGTTATAATATTGAAAAATAAAATACGAGATGTTATTTTTGTAAGGAAAAGATTAAATATATGAAAAATATTTAATTTGTACTTACTAAAAATAACATCTTTTTTAATTTCCAAATGAAAAATTCGATAGGAGCGATTATATGAGTATTTTAAAAATAAAAAATTTGACTAAAGTATATGGACAAGGAGAAACAGAAGTAAAAGCTTTAAACAATATAAATCTAGAAATAAACAAAGGTGAATTTGTCGTTATAGTAGGAAAAAGTGGAAGTGGAAAAAGTACACTTCTTCATATAATGGCAGGGCTTGAAAAACCAACAAATGGAGATGTAATTATAGATAATATAAATATTTCACAACTAAATGAAAAGGAAAGATCACTTTTGCGAAAAGAAAAAATAGGGCTAATATTTCAGTCATACAATTTAATTCCTGTATTAACGGTTGAAGAAAATATAAAGCTACCAACAATAAATACAGATAATAAAGATGATAAATATATTAATGAACTGATGGAGTTACTTAGTATAAAAGATAGGAAAAATCACTTACCAAATCAACTTTCAGGTGGACAACAACAAAGAGTGGCAATAGGAAGAGCACTTGTAAACAAACCAGCAATCATATTTGCAGATGAGCCTACTGGAAATCTAGATACAAAAACAGAATCAGAGGTTTTAAATCTTTTAAAAGAATCCCAAAGAAAGTTTAATCAAACTCTAATAATGATAACACATAATATAGATATTGCTAAATATGCAGATAGAGTTTTAAAAATTGAAGATGGATATCTTAGATAGTAGGTGAGTATATGAGATTAAATGATATAGTTAAAAAATATATATTTAAAAATAAAAAAAATGCTATTTTGATAATTATAAGTATTATAATTTCTACTGCATTATTTTTAGTAATGAATATAATCAGTGAAGATGCAAGAAATTTAATTATTGACCAATCAAAAAAAGAATTAGGAACAAAGCATGCCTCATATGCTTACCCAACAAATGAAAATTTAAATTTCTTAAAAAACAATCCCAATATAGAAAAAGTAGGAACATCGTTATTATTAGGTATTCACGATATCGGGAATGGGCAAATGTTACAAATAATAGCTGATGATAAAAATGCGCAGGAATTATCTGAAAGCTATAAACTGGAAAAAGGTAATTTACCTATTAAAGAAAATGAAATTGCAATAGATAGTTGGTATATAGAACAAAAAGATATACAAAATCCAATAGGAAAAACTATAAAACTAGACTATAAAAATTACAACTCAAAAGGCGAAGTAGTTTACAAAGGGGAAAAAGACTTTAAGATAACTGGGATTTTAAAATCGAGTCATATTCTAAAAGCTCAGGGAACATCGCTTGGGTGTATAACTGAAGAAAGTGCTAAGAAGAATATACCTTTGGAAAATAAATATGATCAAGCTATATTTAAATTTACAAAAGAAAAAAATATACAAAAACAAGTTGAGACTCTTGTTAAAGATGGAAATTTAAAAAAAGATAATATGAATTTGAATAATCCATTAATATTAGCAATGTCAGATAGTTTGAGTTTAAAGATACCATATATAATAGTTAATATAATTCTTGCTCTAGCAACTATATTATTAATATATAATATTTTTTACACGCTAGTATATAGTAGGACTAAAGACTTCGGTATATTAAGAGCAGTAGGATTTATCCCAACAGATATTTCAAAAATAATGGTTTTAGAAGTACTTATATATACAGTTATAAGTATTCCTATAGGGTTGTTATTAGGTGGAGTGGTAGTAGAATTATCGAGAAGTTATGTAATAGGAGCTATATATGATATTAACTATGTAAACTCAATTAAAAGTAATAATTATTTAAGTGTATATATAATATCAGCTTCATTGAGTATATTAACAATAGCAATAGCAGTATTAAAACCACTTATAATGTCATATAAAACTGATCCTATGGTTTGTATGAGAAGAAGTGAAGAAAAAATAAAAATAAACCAAAATTCAATTATAACTAAATTTATGACAAAGTATTTTAAGGATTATGGAAATATAGCTTCTAAAAACCTTCAACGTAATAAAAAGCGTACAAGGTTGGCTGTAGCATCTATGACGATTATTATATTCTTAATGATGACAGTATATACAAAATCTACAAGTAATTTTTTGAATAATAATGAATTAAGACATTGGATACCAGGTGATTACTTGATGCACAACATTGACATATATAGTGCTATGGATAATCAAATGGGGTATGACAAAAGTACATTAGAACAAATAAGAAAGATAGATGGAGTTAAAAAGGTAGAAGCATCTAGAGTTAAACTATTGCATATAGATATAGATATTAATAAAATAGATAAAAATTCGACTTATTGGAAAAAATCAAAAGATCATTTTGAACAAAAGGCAGATATTATAGAACTTAGAGAAGGAAGTAAAGCATATAGAGAAAGTTTTGAGGTTATGGGAATTGAAAATATAGATATATTAGATAAAGTGCTTATAGAAGGCAAAGAAAATATAAAAAAATTAAATGATGAGCCATATATATACATAGATAAAAATTCAAGTGAAAAATTTAAGCTAAAAGTAGGTGATAGAGTAAAAGTTAACTTTGAGATAATTGATGTTAAATCAAATGAATATAAAGAAACTTTATCCAAAAAATTTACTGTTGGAGGAATAATGGGTTCAATACCATTAACTTCTCAAGGCGCAGGAGCAGAATTTGGAGCTGTAATGTCAGCTAATCAAATGGATAAGTTTACTGGAGTTAAATCCTATGAAAGATTTGATGTATGGACTAGCAAACTAGCAAATGATAGTTATGTAGAGGATAAATTAGATAAGATAATAGATAAAAGTGATAAAGGAATACTAATACCATATAAATCTGAAGCTGGTAAAATTGAAAAAGGTGATAATCAAAAAACATTAGTTATGATAATTGTAGTAGGAGTTATAATTACTTTATCTTTATTTAACTGTTGTAATATTATAATTACAAGTATAAATAGTAGAACCAGAGAATTTGCACTTTTTAGAGGTATTGGAATATCAAAAGATGAGATAGCAAAAATAGTTAAACTAGAGGGATTTGTATATGTTGGAATGGGATTTGTTATTGCTATAGTTCCTAGTTTAATGGTTAGAAGTATAATAATAAAAGATTTTACTAACATTCATTTAATAAATCTAAAATTTATATTAGCTGGGATACTTATTTGTGGAATGTTACTGGCTATAATTATGCTTATAATAGTAAAAACATTAAAACAGATACAAAAAGAAGACTTTATAGAACAAATTAAAACTTTGGAATAAAACATAATAAGGGGTAACTAATTGTTACCCCCTTATTAATTTTATGAAGCTTCGCATTTACTTAAATTTTGAATGATTTTAAACTTAAGTTTAACTTTAAATAAATCACCATCTATATCTAATTCAAGGTTTCCACCTTGCATTTCAACTAAATTTTTAGAAATTGAAAGGCCAAGACCACTTCCGCTAGTATTTCTTGAAACATCACCACGAACAAATCTTTCTAGAAGTTCATCTGGAGAAATATTTAACTTATGATTAGAAATATTTTTCATAGTAATTAAAACGTTATCGCAATCTGTATCTACATCTACATATACTCTAGTATTGGGCATAGAATATTTGACTGCATTAGAAATAAGATTGTCAAATACCCTAAACATTCGTCTACCATCTATATTAGTAAAAATAGGTTCATTTGGAGTATTTACTACAAAATCTAATGTAGAAGATTCTATTTTGTCATCTAGTTCTACAATGCTTTGAATTAGAAGCTCTTTTATATCTGTTTTTTCAAAATGAAGATCTATATCCCCACTACTGATTTTAGAAGCTTCAAAAATATCGTCTACCAAATTTTTAAGTCTTAAAGATTTTTTATCAAGAATATCTAAATAATTTTTAGTAGTTTGTTTATTTAAATCATTATTTTTTAATATATCTATATAACTAATAAGAGAAGTAAGTGGAGTTTTTAGGTCATGACTTACATTAGTTATAAGTTCGGTTTTCATTTTTTCATTTTTAAGTTGAGCTTCTAAAGCCTTATCTAAACCCTCACCAATATTATTTATACTAGTTGCAATAGAAGCAAGTTCATCATTTCCAATAACATCTAGTTTATATTTTAAATTTCCATTTTCTACATTTTTTATATTACGTTCTAAATACTCTATATAATCTATTTTTTCTTCTATTTTCTTATAAATGTATGAATAGCATATTAGACTTATACTTGATAGATAAATACCTCTAGTTAATGCATATACAGGCCAAGAATTAAAAATAATCATTGTCAGAAATATAAAAATAAATTGAGCTACTATAGCCAATACAAATATAGTAGATATTTTTTTTATTAATGTATTTGCATTGTTTTTAGAAATGAATTTTTTTATTAACTGTATAGAAATAAATCTCAATTGAATATTATGTTTGCTAGAACAAATGCTGAGATAAAATAGATAAATCATCCAAGAAATTATGATATTAGCTATAATTAAATCTGTATCATAAAATTCCATAGTACGCTTCCAAACTGAATATCTACTCATAAAAACAAATATTATACAAATTGTAATTAGTTCAATAGATGCGAAATTTATTAATTTAACTGAAGCATTTATAAGTTTAACCTCAGATTTACGGTTAAATATATAGAATGTAAAAGAAATTAAGGATATTATAGAAGTAATAAAAGCAATGTTTTTTTGAATTACCAATAGTTCAGTTTTAGGATGTTCATTAACTATACCAAATAAATAATATTTAGGTATAAATTCAGTAGTAGATTCACCTAAAAAATTAAACATAATATTAAAACACACCTCAAATAATATCGATAAGGCTATAAAAAGTACAAATAAAGATAAAAACTTTAAATATGGATTATTAATAAATAATTTTTTCAATTTTGTAGCCAATTCCCCACACCACCTTCAAATATTTTGGTTCTTTTGGATTTATCTCTATTTTTTCTCTAATCCTTCTTATATGTACAGCAACAGTTTTTTCACAATTATAAGCAATATCATCCCAAACTTTTTCATAAATGTCTTTAGAAGAAAAAACCATACCCTTATTTTCAAGTAAAAATTCCAACATTTTAAATTCAATAGGTGTAACCTTAACAACCTCACCATCTAATGTAACAACTTTAGTATCTTTATTTAAACAAAGACCACCACTAATAAGTACACAAGCACTATCATCACAATTAACATCTTCACCTCTATGATTCAAATTAATAAACCTTCTAAGTTGAGATTTAACACGAGCTATAAGCTCTAACGGATTGAAAGGTTTAGTAACATAATCATCTGCCCCCATATTAAGCCCTAAAATCTTGTCCATATCCTGATTTTTAGCAGATAAAAGAATTATAGGTATATTATTATCTTCACGTATCTTAAGTGTTGCTTTAAGTCCATCCATATTAGGCATCATAACATCCATAATAACTAAATCTATATTATTATCTATTAAACTTTCAATAGCTTCTAAACCATCATAAGCTTTTAAAATATTAAATCCTTCTGGTTTTAAATAAAACTCTATAGCTTCAACTATTTCTTTATCATCATCAACTATTAATATATTTTCGCACATTAAAAATCACTCCTTTAAAATAATTATAACATAGAGTTTTCGCAAATAAGCTTATAAACTATACTCTAAATTATTAAGAATTTATTACGAAAGTGTTTAATTATTACAATTTATCAACAAAGTTTGTACAATGAATCTAAATTCCTTTTTATGTAAAAAAACTAAGATACAATTCTCTTATAAAAGCAATTAGCTTAAAAAAGAGAGGGGTAATAAGCAATGCGAAAAAAATTAAATTTAGGGCTTAGATATATGAAAACATATAAAGCAAGATCCTTTGCAATTATACTAAGCATAGTTTTATCAGTAGCAATGATTGTAGGAATATTAACTTTAACAAAAACAGAAGACATGAATAGTTTACAAACTATGAAATACAACACAGGAATATATCATACAACTTTTAAAGATTTAAATGATAAGCAATTAAAAATAATAGAAAATAGTGAAAATCTAGAAAATGTAGGAGCTTTTAATTTTCATGGAATAACTACAGATAAAGAAAAACAATCTGTAATAATGGTCAATTGTAATGAAGATTATATAATTTCAAATTCAAGACTTGAAAAAGGAAGATTTGCAAAGGCTAGAAATGAAATTGTAGCTGAAGAATGGGTATTAAAAAATCTTGGATTAGAACCTAAGTTAAATCAAACTATAAAACTTAACATTGAAGATACAAATAAAAATGTTAAAGATGAAGAATTTAAGTTAGTAGGAATTATAAAAGATAGACCAACAGAAAAGCAAATTGGTAAAATGCAAATGTATTTACCTCTACAAAAAAATAGTGAACACTTAGAGGTTGGACTAGCATTTAATGAAAAAATAGATATTCCAACTTACATATTAGAGTTAGCTAAAAAAGCTAATGTAAATAAAGATAATATATCAAGTTCAGATGATTTAATAACAATATCACGAGATGCAAATAATGTTAGCTTAAATACAGTTTTAAGTGCATTAACTATAAGTTTAATATGTGGAGTGGTAGTATATAGTATTTTCAATATATCTATGTACAAAAGATTTAAAGAATATGGCATATTAAGGGCAATAGGAGCTAGGAACTTTAAAGTATTTAAACTTATATTAAATGAATTAATGAGTTTATCACTTATAGGAATACCTATAGGAATTGTATTAGGGCTTATAGTTTCAGCTATATCTAATAAATATGCAAGTGAACTAAAAACAAATATAGCTTTAAATGGAGAAATAATAAAATTACATATGATTTACCCAATTACTGAAATCATATTAGCTATACTGTTTATGATTGTAATATTATTGTTAATAGCATTTTTTACTTATAGAAAAATAAATAAGCTATCAATAATAGATGCTATAAAAGGAAATAGAAAAGCTGACAATATAAAAAGAAATATGATAACTGTTAAAATATTAAGAAAATATATGAAGACTTATAAAGCTATATCATTTAAAAATATATTGAGAAATAAAAAGAGATGTATAATGATAATTTTATCTATGAGTATATGTGGAATATTATTTATAAATTCAAACTATAAATTACATTTATCTCAAGAAGATGATTTTATAATAGATAGAGCTATGTATAGCAACTCTGATATGAGGATAGATGTATATGGAACTGAAAATCAAAGAGGTGGATTAACTAAAGATGATATAAATAAAATTGAAAATATAGCTGGAGTAAAAGAAGTAGTAAAATCTCAAATAATGAACGGCAGAATGGTTATGGATGAAAAGGATATAACCAATAAAGGCTACTTTGAAAGTGAAAATAAATCAATAAGAGGAGAGAGATTATTTAAAGGATATTTAGTAAAAGACAAGTTAAACAATGAGCTTATATTAAAACAAAATCTTAGAGGATATGATGATAAGGCATTAAAATATCTAAATAATTATTTAGTTGAAGGTAATATAGACATTGAGAAAATGAAAAATGAAGATTTAGCAGTAGTCTATATACCTAGAGTTACAGAAGAAAAACATGAAGGTGAAACATATTATGAAACTATAGACAATGGAAAGCCAGTTGCAGATATAAAAATAGGAGACACTGTAAAAGTTAAATTTAGAGAAGATGGAGAAAGACCGATAGAATTTATAACGTTAGAAGATAAAGATGCTAAATACATTGAAAAAGAATTTAAAGTAGGTGCAATAGTTAGTTATCCATTTATGGCAGAAGATACATACACATCAGATGAATGTATAGATGTAATAGTTAGTGATAATAAATTTAAACAAATTACAGGAAGTGAAGCTTATCAAGCTATAAATATAAATTTAGAGCAAGGCGCAAATGACAAAAAAGTATATGATGAAATTTTAAAAACTACTATAAAAGTAAATGGGGCAATGGCTAGAAACATAATTGAAGAAAAATCAAATAGAGATGCTATGTATGAAAAATCTAGAATTTATAATGCTGGAATGGTAGTAGTACTATTTATAATAGCTATTGTAAATATAGTAAACAACATAAGTCAAAGTATACTAGATAGAACTAATGAATTTGGAATGCTAAGAGCTGTAGGGCTTAACAACAAAGACTTCAAAAAGATGATAATATTTGAGGGGCTTATATATACACTTATATCAAGCTTAATTATTATAGGTGTATCTTTAGTATTAAATAAAATGACTTATAATTCTTTTGGACTTTCAAAATATGGAATAGATTTTAGTATAAGATATATGGATTATATATTAATTATAGGACTAAACACTTTAGTTGGAGTACTTACAACATATTTACCAGCTAAAAAATTAGAAAAAATAAGTGTGGTTGAAATGGTGAATATAAACGAATAACTAGATATTTAAAATATAAATTTGGAGGGAAATAATATGTCAATTTTAGAGACTATAAATTTATCAAAAACTTATGGAAGTAAAGAAAGCAAAGTAAATGCGCTTGATAATATAAATATAAATATAGAAAAAGGGGAGTTCGTAGCTGTAATAGGACCAAGTGGAAGTGGTAAAAGTACACTACTACATTTATTAGGAGGACTTGAAAGGTTAAGTGGGGGAAGTATAAAAGTAAATGGAAAAGATATAAGTAAATTAAAAGACAAAGACCTTGCAGAGTACAGAAGAAAAGAAGTTGGGTTTGTATTTCAACAATATAATTTAATACCAGTATTAAATGTAGAAGAAAATATAGAACTTCCTCTTATGTTAGGAAATGATGATATAGATGAAATATATATAAGCGAATTAATCGAAATACTAGGGCTTAAAGAAAGAAAAACACATCTTCCAAGTCAATTATCAGGAGGACAACAACAAAGAGTAGCAATAGGTAGAGCATTGTCGACAAAGCCAAGTATAATACTTGCTGATGAACCTACAGGAAACTTAGACAGTAAAACTACAGAAGAAGTAATGGAACTACTTAAAAAATCTATTAAAAAGTTTAATCAAACTTTAATAGTTATAACTCATGATATAAACATAGCTAAAAAAGCAGATAGAATAATTAATATAGTAGATGGGCATATAAAATTATAAAAAATAGGTAAATTAAAGGGGGGTACCATTTTAGTACCCCCCCATTATTATGTAAATATTAAAAAATGTACATATTTCTCAATACAATTGACTTAATTATAACAAGAAATCTACTCATTTTTCATATTAAATTAATCTTCATACATATAAGCTCTAGTCATGCTAATTTCATTATTAACACCTTTGCTTATTAAAATTTGATGTAAATCTATAACTCCATTATTAAAGCAAGCAGCGCAAGAAGTTAAATATAAATCCCACATTCTTACAAACTCTTCACCAAACATACCTCTTACAGTATCTCTTTCTTTATCAAAGTTTTTATACCACTCAATTAAAGTTCTTGTATAATGTCTTCTTAAACTTTCTACATCTAATGTATAGAAATTGTAGTTAGGGAATAAATCTATAATTTCACGTAAAGATGGAATAACACCACCTGGGAATATATATTTTTTAATCCAAGCATCACCAGGAGACTCAGTAAGACCGCTTATGTAATGTAGTAAAAATAATCCTTTCGGCTTTAATACACTATCTACATTTTTTAAGTATAATTCGTAATGTTCACGACCAACATGTTCAAGCATACCAACACTTACTATTTTATCAAAAGTCATTCCAGAATGTTCAAGATCTCTATAATCCATAAGTTTAACTTCTAAATAATCTTCAAGATTTTCTTCTATAATTCTTTCTTGGAATTTTTTATATTGCTCTTCACTTAAAGTAATACCAGTTCCTTTTATCTTATATTTTTTGGCAGCTTCTATAAGTAAGTAACCCCACCCACAACCTATATCTAATAAAGTTTCACCTTCTGATAATTGAAGTTTATTTAAGATATGGTGTATTTTATTCATTTGAGCTTCGTATAAAGTATCATTTTCATTTTTAAAGTAAGCACAAGAATAGCTAAGTGTTTTGTCTAACCAAAGGCTATAAAAATCATTACCAAGATTATAGTGATAACAAACTTCAGATTTTTGTTTTTTTTCATTACCAGCTTTAGAAAATATTTTTCCAAGTTTTGAAAAATTAGTATGGAAATGATCTTTTTGACAACCAAATAAAGTATCTAGAGTAACTAATAAATCCCCATCGATACTAATATCATTTCGCATGTAAGCTTCTCCTAGGGTTAAAGATGTGCTAGTTAATAAATCTTTCTTGCTTAGTGGAGAGTTAAAACAAACTTTAAAGCTTGGTTCACCTTGTCCAACTAAAAATTCCTCACCGTCCCAAAGCTTAACTTCGAATGGGTTTGAATGAAGCTTTGAAACAAATTCTTTAATAAATATTTTGTCTATATTGTTCATATTTAACGTCACCTCTTTAATTTGAATACCCATAAGTTATGAAGCAAAACATCATAAAATTAAAAATTTAGAAAATTTAGGCCTTGACTGTAGAGTAACTATATACCTTATAGTATTAATATAAGTTATTTAGAAAGATTATAATCAAGGAGGATTAAATGGATAATTCATTAGCAAAAAGTTTTACATTTTCATCACTTATAAAGTTTACTATACCATCTATTGTAATGTTGGTATTTATATCTTTATACACAATCGTTGATGGAGTATTTGTATCAAGATTTGTAAATACAGATGCACTGTCGGCAGTTAATATAGTATATCCCTTTATAAATGTTGTAATAGCAGTAGCAGTAATGTTAGCAACAGGAAGTAGTGCGGTTATAGCCAAAAAACTTGGAGAAAACAAAGAAAGAGAAGCTAAAGAAAACTTTACTTTAATAATAGTGTTAGGATTAATTTTAGGAATTATAATAGCTTTATTAGGATTAATATTTGCAAAACCAATTCTAAATATTATGGGTTCAACAGAAAGTCTATACGATTATTGTATGGATTATTTTTTAGCACTTCTTATATTTGTGCCTGCATTTATAGTGAACTTATTA
Source organism: Paraclostridium sp. (assembly GCF_051657365.1). NCBI lineage: Bacteria > Bacillati > Bacillota > Clostridia > Peptostreptococcales > Peptostreptococcaceae > Paraclostridium > Paraclostridium sp. Next base: position 75,720 of record NZ_JBOFKN010000170.1, on the reverse strand, counting down.
TTTCAATACTTAACAATTACAGCAGGAAAACCAAATGTAGGATTAATACTTACTATAATTGGTGGGCTTACTAATATGATATTAGATTATGTATTTATAGTACCTATGAATATGGGAATATCAGGAGCAGCTATTGCAACTGGATTAGGTAATTTATTACCTTCAATACTTGGAACTATATATTTTATGAAAAAGAAATCAATACTTTACTTTGTAAAACCAAAACTAGATTTTAAAGTCATAGCAAATACTTGTGCAAATGGTTCGTCAGAAATGGTAACTAACCTTTCAACAGGAGTAACTACAATGTTATTTAATATAGTTATGATGAAACTTTTAGGTTCAGATGGAGTAGCAGCTATAACTATAGTTTTATATGGACAATTTTTAATAACTTCTGCATATATAGGATTTTCTTCTGGTGTAGCACCAATTATAAGTTATAATTATGGTAATGAGAATAAAGTAGAGCTTAAAAAACTAATTAAATACAGCACCAAATTTATAGCTATGAGTTCTGTAACACTGTTTATAATATCAATGGTGTTTGCACCAAATATAGTTGGAATATTTTCACCAAAAGGAACAAATGTATTTGATATAGGTTATACAGGCTTTATGATATTTTCTATTAGTTTTTTAGTAACTGGAGTAAATATATTTGCATCATCAATGTTTACTGCATTTTCCAATGGGAAAATATCAGCAACTATATCATTTTTAAGAACTTTTGTATTTATAATATCAGGGATAATAATTTTACCTATATTTTTAGGTGTAAATGGAGTATGGCTGTCAGTACCAATGGCAGAGACGTTATCTATGATAATATCTATAGTGTTCATATATAAATATAGAAATACTTATGGATATGGAAAGCAAGCTGAAACTCAAAAAACTGATAAAAAGAAGTCATATAAAGATATAAAGGAGTTTTAGAATGAAACATAAAATACAAGAACCCAAAATAAGTAATAATTTAGAAGAAATTTATGATGTAATTGATGAAATTTTTGAAGAAGAATATCTTGAAAATAAAATAGTAGAAAATACTACTATATCAGGAATTTATGAAGTTAGAGTAAGTTTCAATTCTTGTATATTTAAAAATGTAGTATTTGAAAATTGTGATTTTAGAAAAATTGATATAACAGATGTAATATTTGAAAATTGTAATATGTCTAATATAAATTTTAGTGACAGTGGAATATATAGAGCAAAATTTATAAACTGCAAATTAACAGGAACTAAGTTTGAAGATGCTATATTAAAAGATGTAGTATTTAAAGAAAGTTTAGGAAGATATTCTAATTTCTCTTTTTCAAAATTTAAGGGTGTATCTATTGAAGATTCAGATTTTCAAAGTGGAGTTTTTCAAGAAGTTGATAACCATAAATTAGTATTAGATTCAAATAACTTAAATAGTTGCGTATTCACAGGAACATCTCTAAAAGGTGTGGATTTTTCTACTTGTGATATAGAAGGTTGCGAGTTTAAATTACAAAATTTAGCAGGCGGAACTTTTTCAGTTTCACAAACATTAGAATTAGCAAAACTTATGGGAATTATAATAAAATAGATTAAAATAGACTGGTATTGAAGGTATAAAACCTTAAAATCAGTCTATTTTAATTTAAATAAGTAAAGTGGTTTATATATGGGGTAAGCGAATTTTTTTCAATTAATTGGGAAAACTTACTTATAAAGATTAAAATACTGAAAGGATATAATAAGTATGAATCAAGAAATTATAGTTTTAACATGGATTTGTACAGTAATAATGTTGATAGGTATGTTAATACTGTTTATAATGAAAAAAAAATATAATGATGTCTCGAATGTTTTTTATGGACTTAGTTTTTTAATATTAACTATTTCTATTATTTTATATATATTTGCAGCTACTAATTTTCATATATACATAAATGATGATCCCTTATATTTAAATAGATATTTGGACTGGATATTAACAACACCATTTTTATTAATTATAGTTTGTTTAATTGGAATGTATTATGAAAGCAGAAATGAAAAATTAATATTAAGAGTAGTTACAATAAATATAGTAATGATATTATGTGGCTTAGTTAGCGACTTATCTATTGGAATTAATCAATATATATGGTTAGTTATAGGCTTAATTTCATTTTGCATAATACTATATTTAATTTGGGGTCCAATTGAAAATATAGCAAGTACACAAGGTTGTGATGTGTATAGGTTATATAAGTTGTTAGCAGTATATATTACTGTAGTATGGATTGGTGGTTCAGTACTAAGAGCTAGTAGTCCAGAATTATTAGGGTTATTAAATTATAAAGCATATTTTTATTTAATATTAATATTCCCAGCTATTTATAAACTTGGATTTATATTTTTAACTTTAAAGGGACTTAAAACCATAGCAAAAAATAATATAAATTAAATTAGAAAATATATAAAATAAGTAGGAAAACGTTAAAATAAATTGAAAATTAAAATTTAATTTAACGTTTTTTTATGCTCTGTCATAAAAAATTTTTTTTTCAAAAAAAAACTATTTTACTATAGATTTTATAAAAAAGATGTAGTATTATTTAAACATAGGCAACAAGATTAGACAAAAAATCAAAGCATAAGACAATAGGAAATGACATAATTTGTAATATATATTAAAAGGACAATCATCCCAATGATTCCTTATAACCTTTAGATAAAATACTATCCCCCCATAAAATAGTATTTTAACCTAATACCCACCCTTTAAAAGACTGCATCGGAAGCGGTCTTTTTTTTTACCCATTTTAGGACTATAATTAGATTAATAGGGAGTAATGAAAAGTTACGTCTATATACAAGGTATATGAGGAGAAAAATATGAAAATCTTAATAGATGCAGATGGGTGTCCGGTTGTAGATACAACAATAAAAGTAGCAAAGAAATTTAACATAGAAACTATAATAATGTGTGACACAGCTCATATGTTTAACAAACCAGGAGTTGAAACAATAACACTTCCAAAAGGAGCAGATTCAGTAGATTTTGCATTAGTTAACAAAGTAAGCAAAGGCGATATTGTAGTAACACAAGATTATGGACTAGCAGCAATGGTTTTATCAAAATGTGGATATCCAATAAATCAAAATGGGAAAGTATATACAAATGAAAATATAGACCAATTATTATTTACAAGACATCTATCAAAAAAAGCAAGAAACTCAGGATCAAGAATGAAAGGACCAAAAAAGAGGCAAAAAGAAGATGATATAAAATTTGAACAAAGTTTAATAAATCTGATAAACACATATATTTAAAATGTTACAACGAGGGAGATAATTAGGACATATGAAAAAATCTTATTTATTAATAGGAGCAATATTAGTTAGTATATTAATAATTTTTATAAACGGGGTGAATTTTTCGGATTTATTTGTAGTAGCTAGTATTTGGATTATATATTTTAGTTTTATATTAACAAGTTTAGCTAAATCAAAACAGAAAAAATATTTAACATTAATATCTAAAGTATACAATTTTTTAGTAGTTATATTTATAACTTCATTTATAATTATAGAATTGGCTTTGATAATAAATATAAATCAATTTAAAGAAGCCAAAGAAATAGAAAATGTAAATTATTTAATAGTATTGGGAGCAGGACTTGATGGATATGAAGTTGGGAATATACTAAAATCAAGACTAGATAAAGCTATTGAATATTACAACTTAAATAAAGATACACAGATAATAGTATCAGGTGGGCAAGGCAAAGATGAACTTATATCGGAGGCAGAGGCCATGAGTAGATATTTAATAGAACAAGGAGTTAATAAAAAACAAATTGTAAAAGAAGATAAAGCAACTACAACTTTGGAAAATATAAAATTTAGTAAAGAAATTTTAAAAAATAGAAAAGATGAAAACGAAAAATTACTTATAGTAACTAATGAATTTCATTTAACTAGGGCTATTTTGATATCTAATATACTGGGAATGGAAAGTGATGGATTAGCATCAAAAACTCCGATTAAAGTTAGAATAAATTATTTAATAAGAGAATACCCAACAATGATAATAGATATTACAAGAACTCTTTTTCAATCTCTAAATAATTAAAAAAGGATATGTAAAAATAGCAGCAAAGGAGGAATGTGTAAGTTTTAGACACATTTCAAAGCACTTTTTCAGCTTTGTGATCAAAACTTATACGCTCCTCCTTTGTGTCCTCCTATTTAGAAATATCCTCTTTTTCAAACTCCATATCCCAAGCGAAATATCCGTTATCTTTTTTAGTATATTTTAGGATGGCATCGAATTTACTACCATTTTTACTAGTTAATCCTTTAACCTTAGCAAAACCATTTTTCAAAATACTTTTAACCATAGTTTTATTAGGTTTTTTCTTTAAAGCTACTAAAAACTTATCCGTATTCCAAATTCCAAATTTACACTCTTTATAATTAGTACAAATATATCCTTTAGAACATTCGACAACATCATTTTGGCAAACAGGACACTTACCAAAACTTTCTTGATTAGCCCCATCGCTAGAAAATGAGCCCTTAGAGTACCTCTTAGTCTTAGGGTTATAACTATAAACCTCAGTACTAATATTTTTATTAGAATCCCGTTTAATAGCTTCAACGCCATTTACTATAAAGGTCATTATATTAGTTAAATATTCACTTCTAGTAAACTCACCTCTTTGAATATCACTTAAACTTTTTTCAAGTTTACCAGTATAGTCAACATCAAGTAAATCTTTTAAGGGGAATATCTCAACTAAATTTTTACCTAAATCAGTTATATAGTAAGATTTACCTTTCTTATTAACATAGCCAACCTCAGCTATTTTCTTTAAAACCTCAGCACGAGTTGCAGAAGTACCTATAGAATATCCTGATAAAACAGCACTATCTTCATCAGAAACATTTTTACCACAGTTTTTCATAGCTTTTAGCAAAGTATCTTCAGTATATGACTTAGGAGGTGTAGTTTGTTTAGTTAGTATATCCATCTTTAAAACATCGACAACTTCATCTTTGTTAACTAAAGGAAGTAAATCGTCTTTTTCTTCTTTATTGTACACTTCTAAATATCCTTTTATCTTAAGAACCTTACCCTTAGTTAAAAACTTATGATCATTGACAAAAGTGTGGATTTCAGTATTTTCATACTCAGCAGGAGGCATAAAGTTAGCTATAAATCTATCTTTAATCGCAGTATATACAATTTCCTCATCAGGAGTTAACTTATTAGGAATTATATAAGTAGGCATTATTGCACTATGGCTGTCTACTTTAGATGAATCGAAAACTCTTTTAGTTTTAGCAAACTTAATTTTATTTTCATAAGGAAGACCAACTTTAAGTTTTTCTAAAGTTTGAGAAGCCTTATCAGCTAAACTTTCTTCCAAGAAAATAGAATCCGTTCTAGGATAAGTAATATATCCTCCCTTACCTTTACCTTCATATAAGGATTGACATACTTTTAATACCTTATCAGAAGTAAAACTAGAGTATTTAGATGTAATATATCCTTGAAGTGAAGTTAAACTGAATAATTTAGGAGCATATTCTTTAGAAGTCGTAACTTTCTTTTCTTTAACTACACCAGTATCAGAAGTAATACTATCTATTACTTTATTAGCATCATCTATACTATCGAACTTTGATTCTTTTCCTTTTATATACTTACCTTTATAATTTCCATTACCACTTTTGAAATTTCCTTCTATTTCGTAGTAAGTCTTTGGAACAAAGTGAGCTATTTCCATGTCTCTATCATAAACTAACTTTACAGTAGGAAGTATAACTCTACCTATGTTTAAAAGTTTTCCATTACCATACTTTAAAGTAGTCATAGAAGTAAAGTTAATTCCAATTAACCAGTCAGTTATAAGTCTAGTATATCCGGCTGCTTGTAAATTTCTCATTTGCTCATCTGTTTTTAAAGTAGCAAGACCTCTTTTTATATCTTCAGGAGTCCATTCGTTAACCAATATTCTTTTTACTGGTTTTTTATTTTTAGCTGTTAGAAAAATTAAAAAAGCTATAAGTTCACCTTCACGGTCATTATCTGTAGCATTTATTATTTCATCTACATCGTTTCTATGAAGCAGTGATTTTACTATATTAAATTGCTTAGTTTTAGACCCATCAACTTTAAATCTAAATTTATCAGGTATAAACGGAAAGTTTTCGCTTTTCCAAGAGCCTGCATAAGATTTATCGTAATCTTTAACATCATATAAAGAAACAAGGTGCCCAACCGCATAAGTAACTATATAATTATTTCCTTCAAAATATCCATCGTGTTTAGTTTTAGCACCTAAGAAAGATGCTATTGTTTTTGCAACAGAGGGTTTTTCTGCTAATATTAGTTTCATACTTAAACCTCCTTAATAAAACCTAATAAATATATTAGCATATAAAAAGAAGATACTTCAATAAAATTATTAAAACTATATCATAATACTTTATACTTTAAGATACAAAAAATATGGTTGGCATTTCATGTAATAAATGGTAAAAAAACTATATATATAGACATTTACTTACAGTTTTGCAATAATACTTATAGTATAAAATTAATTATTTTGCAAAATTAAGTCAATATATAGGGAGAGGAGTAATAAAATATATGAAATTAAAACGAAAAAGTATGTTAGCAGGATTAATATCTGCAGCAATAATACTTCCAGCATCTGGAGGGGTATCGTTTGCGAATGGAAATAATGAAAGTAACACACAAAATAAAAGTGTTGATTATAGAACGGTAACGGGAAACGGTGTTAATTTTAGACAAGGACCAGGTACAAACTATGCTTCTATAGCAAAGTTAAACAAAGGTAGTAAAGTCGAGTACTTAGAAACAGTTGGGACTTGGGTTAAAGTAAAGAATAATGGGACTGAAGGATTTATACATAGTGATTACGTGTCAGGGTCTTCTAATGACAATGGAGGAAATACAGAAGACAATACAGTAAAAAGTGATAAGCAAGTAACTGGAAGTAGAGTAAACTTTAGAAAAGGTCCAGGAACAAGTTACTCAGTAATAACTTCATTAGGAAAAGGAACAAAAGTAGGATTTATATCAGAAAATAATGGATGGGCAAAGATAAGTTATAATGGAACAATAGGATATATGGCATCTAGTTACTTAGGCAATATAGATTCAAATGGTGGAGATAATAATGGAGGAAATACAGAAGACAATACAGTAAAAAGCGATAAGCAAGTAACTGGAAGTAGCGTAAACTTTAGAAAAGGACCAGGAACAAGCTACTCAGTAATAACTTCATTGGGAAAAGGAACAAAGGTAGGATTTATATCAGAAAATAATGGATGGGCAAAGATAAGTTATAATGGAACAATAGGATATATGGCATCTAGTTATTTAGGTAATATAGATTCAAATGGTGGAGACAATAATGGAGGAAATACAGAAGACAACACAGTAAAAAGTGATAAGCAAGTAACTGGAAGTAGAGTAAATCTTAGAAAAGGTCCAGGAACAAGTTACTCAGTAATAACTTCATTAGGAAAAGGAACAAAAGTAGGATTTATATCAGAAAATAATGGATGGTCAAAGATAAATTACAATGGAACGATAGGATATATGTCATCTAGTTATTTAGGTAATGTAGACTCAGGTTCAGGTGGTGGAGATATAAGTGGATCACAGTCTGCTGATGCTGTTATATCACTAGGAATGCAACAATTAGGTAAACCATATGTATGGGGTGCTGAAGGGCCTAATAGTTTTGATTGCTCAGGATTTACTCAATATGTATTTAAAAATGCAGCTTCAGTAAATTTACCTAGAGTATCTAGAGATCAAAGTAGATTTGGACAAGCTGTAAGTAAAAGTAATCTTCAAAAAGGAGATTTAATATTCTTTGATACAGATAAAGATGGCTCAGTGAATCATGTTGGTATATATATGGGTAATAATGAGTTTATACATGCTTCATCTGGAGCTGGAAAAGTAGTTGTATCTCAATTTAATAGTTATTACAATTCAGCATTTACAAATGCAAGAAGAGTATTATAAAAAATAAAAAGCGAAAGCTTTTTATTTTTTTGTTTTATTAGGTATAAATATTAGGTCAAATTGAAAATAATAATAAAGTCATTATAAGCACATTATTAATTTTAAGGAGCGTATCTATGGGCCTAATTACTGATTTTTACCAATTTAAATATAGTAAAAATGATTACTATATAGAATTTTATATGAATAGAGATGCTGTTGTAAATATAGAGTATGCTTTAGACGAAAGACTAAGTGATTGTGTAAGTAATAGAGATTCTGAATGTGCATATATGAGGTTAAAAGAACTTTTTCAAACATCTAGAATTGCAAGCAACTTACCATATGTAGAAATTAGAATGAATAAGTGTTATATGATGTATATCTCAAATTTACAATTATACTTTAGGAATCAAATACACTATGAAGTTGTAGATGTACTTTATAAATATTTACAAACATACATGGTAGGGGAGTATGACGTGATAAATGTATTTAATATATTAGATGAAGATACAAAAATTAAAGTTTTATCTACTATATAAAACAAACAAAAAACTCAAGTAGCTTCTATAATTGTTATATAGAAGCTACTTGAGTTTTTTATTATATAAATTAAAATCTTTGTTTACTTTCTTGATATTCATATACATCCATTAAAGCTTCTCCGAATCTCTGATAGTGAATTATTTCTCTTTCACCTAAGAAACGAAGTACATTTCTCAAATCTACATCATCAGTTAAGTTTGTTAATTGATAGTAAGTTGCTAAAGCTTTTTGTTCGGCAGCCATATCTTCATGAAGATTAGTTACAGGATTTCCCATAACAGCTATTGTAGAAGTAGAAAAAGGAACACCATTAGCATCTGATGGGAAAATTCCAAATCCATTTTGTGCATAGTTGGCACCAAGACCTGCTTTTCTTAACTCCTCTGGAGTTGCATCTTGAGTAAGTTGATAAACCATAGTAGCAATCATTTCAACGTGAGCTAATTCTTCAGTACCTATATCTGTTAAAAGTGCTTTAGACTTTCCTGTAGGCATAGTAAAGCGTTGAGATAAATATCTTACAGCAGCGCCTAATTCTCCATTAGGTCCACCAAATTGAGTTATTAAGTATTTAGCCATCTGTAAATCTTTAGATTTAAGATTTACAGGATGTTGTAGAGTTTTTTGATATATCCACATAAAAATTCCCCCTATTTACATTTCATAAAATTTATTTTCCCAAGGCCAAGGACTAGCTACCCATTGAAATGGGTCTTTACTTGGAGAATAACCAAAATTATTTAAAGGTCCATATTTTTTTTCATATTCTATTCTAGCTTTAGCAAGGTCTGCACAAAGTTTATTATAAGTTTTTATAGCATTTTGGTCTTCTGTATGGTTGTCTAAGTACAAATTCATATCTAGACAAGCAAAACAAAGTTCTTCTATAGTTGTTAGCATGTCAGCTCTTGTAAGCATTATCTTTTACCTCCATTTGTTCTTTTTGTATATCTATATAAATCTTTATTATACATAGTAGAATCCCAAAGATTTAACTCAGGAAAGATTGTTCCATATTCTAATGCCTTTGACAAATTATACATTTTCTTAAATTGTTGATCATTAACATAAGGTCTAGCCAAAGAATCTCCACAATTCCTTTTTGCATCTCTATCATTCACAAAAAATTCCTCCAGTCAAAATAACTTTATTGTTAAATACAGATAATAAAACTCATATTAACTGTATCTAATAGCATAATATTCATATATAGCTAAATAGTTACATTAAAATTTAAAAAAGTAAAAAGGCTATTAAAGTAGAAATTTAGATAAAATAACATAAGAAAAAGATTTTCTGGGAAATAATTAGATATAAGGTATGAATATCTTGAACTAATATTAGGCTTTATGATAAAATAAGTTGCATGTTCACAAAAAAACGAGGTGATTTAATGAGCGAATTAGCAGGAAAAGGCTGTGAAATTATAGTTCCTTTTGATGAAAGACAGCCACTTAAAGATATTGAAAGAAGTATTGTAAAAAGATATAGAAAAAACTTATGGTCTAAGTTTATTAAAGCAATTAAAGCTTATAATTTAGTAGAAGAAGGCGATAAAATTGCCATAGCTATATCTGGAGGAAAAGATAGTTTACTTATGGCTAAAATGTTCCAAGAACTAAAAAGACATAGCCAAATAAACTTTGAAGTAGAATTTATAGCTATGGATCCGGGATATCATAAAGATATAAGACAGTTATTAGTAGATAACTGTGAGTATTTAGACATACCTATACATTTATTTGATTCAAAAATATTTGAAATAGCAGATGAAATAGCAAAGGATTATCCTTGTTATATGTGCGCAAGAATGAGAAGAGGAGCATTATATTCAAAAGCGGAAGAGTTGGGATGTAACAAGTTAGCATTAGGACATCATTATGATGATGTTATCGAAACTACAATGTTAAACTTATTATGTGCTGGAAACTTTAAAACAATGCTTCCAAAACTTCATTCTACTAACTTTGATGGAATACAAATAATAAGACCATTATATTATATAAGAGAAGAACATATTATAAGATTTATACAAAATAGTGGTATATGGCCACTTAACTGTGCTTGTATGGTAGCGGCGAAAAAGACTGGAAATAAAAGATATGAGATAAAAGATCTTATAAAGAATTTAGGCGATAACTTTAAAGATGTTGAAAAGTCTATATTTAAAGCAGCGGAAAATGTAAATATGGATTCAGTATTAGGCTGGCAACAGGATGGAGTCAAACATTCATTCCTAGAAAGATTTGAGTAGGATGTACATAGTACATCCTTTTTCTTTTAATTGATATTAATAAAAATGTATTATAAAATGATACTATAATACATTTTGACGGAGTAAAATATATATGTTTTAAAGTGTTAGAAAGGATGAAGGGGATGAAAAAAATATATGTAGACTTTGAGATGAATATGTCAAATTCTAAATATGGAAGAGATATAAATAATGCTGATATTATTGCTATTGGAGCTGTAAAATATGACACCATAAGTAAAAATATTTCAAGTTTTAAATCTTTGATAAAGCCAGTTAGCAATATTGATATATACCCTCATATAGAGGAACTTACAAAAATAACTAACGAAGCTATTATTGATGCACCTGTATATGAAGATGTTATGCGGGACTTTAAAAAGTGGTTGGGAAAGTTTTCGGAGATAGAGGGGATTTACACATTTGGAAACTTAGATTTAACTTGTTTTGCTAATACAGATAGGCGAAGTGCGCAAAAAAATAATCACCCAAGGTTTGTAAATAATATAAAAGATTTATTTATAGATATAAAAAAACAATATCTAAAAGAAGGAATTAGATGTATTAATTATGTATCATTGAAAAATTTATTAGAGTGTTCAAATGTTGAATTTGATGGAGATGCCCATGATCCTTTAGCAGATGCATATAATCTATTAATACTAGACAATACCTTATCTTCTAATAAACAGATTAGAGATTTATTAATTATAAAGGACGTTGTGAAAAATCCATTTATAGAAATAAATAAGAATCTAGAATGGAAATTTGAAGAATATAAAAATAGTGTTCATAGGAAATATGAAATAAAGCATACAGAAGAAATTTCTTTAGAAGTAATTAAAACATTTAAATTATATTTAGAATCTATAATTGATATAGATATACACAATATTGAAGATATAAAAGATATACATAAAAAATTATCTACCTTTAACAATCTTATAGATATAGATGATGGTTATTTTTATTTACTTGAAAGTGCGTACTTAGATATGATGGATTTAATAGATGATTTATCATATTATAAGTTAAGTTTAGAACAATATAAACAAGAATTAATTAAAATTATAGACTTATTTGAAGAAGATTTAGAGTATGCAAATGTAGAAATTTGTAAAATAATGGAAGCCAGCTATTAAGCCACTTTGAGGCATAGCTGGTTAGTTTTTATGCGTATAAAAAATATTAGATATAATGTAAATATTTAGAAAATTATTGCGCGAATGTGACAAAATAGTCTATAATAAAAGAAAGCAAACGTTTTGCTACTTGAAGAAGACAAGAGGGGGCTTTAAAAATGATCGAAGTTTTAAAAGGAACAGTATTACTACTAATGGTGTTAGCTGCATTTTCAATATTTAGTTACAAAGCACCATATGGTATGAAAGCGATGGGAGCATTAGCAAGTGCAGCATGTGCTACATTTTTAGTCGAAGCGATACAATTCTCACTTTTAGGAAACACAATAGGAATACCATTTCTTAGCGAGCTAGGATCAATAAGTGGAGGCTTAGGTGGTTTAGCTGCAGCTTCGTTAGTCATGTTAGCTTTAGGAGTTTCACCAGTATATTCAATGTTACTAGGAATAACATGTTCCGGATTAGGAATACTACCAGGATTTATAGCTGGATACTTAATGTCATTTGTTGTTAAATATGTAGAAGAAAAGGTACCTCCAGGAATAGATTTATTAGTAGTAGTTATACTAATGGCACCTGCAACAAGATTTATAGGTGTAACGCTAGAACCTGTTGTAAATAGTACTTTATTAGCTATAGGAGATATAATAGCTGGTTCTACAGATGCAAGTCCAATAGTAATGGGAGTTATAATAGGTGGATTCTTTACATTAATATCAACATCTCCATTAAGTTCTATGGCACTTACAGCGATGTTAGGATTAACAGGAGTACCTATGGCAATAGCTTCATTACCAATATCAGCAACATCATTTGCAAACTTTATTTTATTCAAAAAATTAAAATTTGGAGATACTAGAGATACTATATCTGTAGTAATAGAACCATTAACTCAAGCAGATATAATTTCAGCAAACCCAATTCCAATATATGTAACAAACTTTATAAGTGGAGCATTTGGGGGTATAGTAGTTTCAATTATGGGACTTGTAAACAATGCACCAGGAACAGCAGCACCATCAGCAGGACTTCCAGTTATGTTTGCATTTAACCCAGCAAAAGAAGTTTTAATATGCATGGCTATATGTGCTGTTTTAAGTACTATAGTAGGATTTGCAGGAAGTTATATATTTAGAAATCATAAAATAGTAACAGCAGCAGAAATAAGAGGCTAGACTGTAATTATTCAAATATAGAAAAAAGACTATCTCAAATGAAATTTATATAAATAATATATATTATTTAATTAAATTTTGATTTAAGATAGTCTTTTTTTATTTAAAGTGTGTAAAATGTCGTATGATAAAATTCATTTTTTGGGACTTGCATATATAAATTTATAGTATAAGTATATATGGGAGGAATTTGTATGGAAGATATTAAATCATATTTTGAAATTGTATTTTTAATATTTATTATTTTATCATCAATTTTTATAGGCTTTAAGATAATGTTTTTAGTTGTAGAGTTAAAAAGAGGAAAACAAAAACGATTTATAAATATGTATACAACAACTAAGGGGACTCCACTGATGAGACGAGATAGTGCAAGTTTTAATCAAGATAATAAAACGAGTATTAGACCGAATGTAAATACATTTAAACAAAAAAAAGAGACAGAGGAGAAGTATGAAATTATAAAATATGATAATGGAGATATGTACAAAGGTGAATTAAAAGAGGGAAAAAGAAGTGGATTTGGAATTTGTGTATTTGCAGATAAAAGTAGATATGAAGGACTGTGGAAAGAAGATGTAATGCATAGTATTGGGAAATATATTTATACAGATGGAAGTACTTATAGTGGGGATTTTAAGTTTGGAATTATTGAAGGTGTTGGTATATATACTTTTCCTAATAAGCATATATATAAAGGAGAATTTAAACAAGGTATTAGAAATGGTAAAGGAGTGATAAGTTATAATAATGGAGATAAGTTCTTAGGTAATTTTAAAGATAACTTAAAAGAAGGTAAAGGTAGATATACATCAATAGATGGAGATGTATATGAAGGTGAGTATAAAGCGGATAAGTTACATGGTAAGGGTAGTTATACTTATTCTTGTGGTAGTAAGTATGTTGGGGAGTTTAAGAATAATGTATATAATGGACACGGATTATATACAAGTAAAGATGGAGATATATACGAAGGTGAATTTAAATATGGATATAAAAAAGGATATGGAATATTAAAATATAGGAATGGAGAAGTTTATAAAGGCGATTTTAAAGATGATTTATTTGAAGGTAAAGGCATATATTTGTATAAAGATAAGTCTATTTATGAAGGGGAATATGTAAATGGGTTAAGATGTGGTATTGGAACGTATACATGTGAAGTATATAGATATATAGGTGAATGGAGTGAAAATAATAAGCAAGGTGTTGGAACTTATTATTTGGAAGATGGTTCAAGAATAGAGGTTATTATAAATGACAATAGAATAATAAGTGGAACTCATATAAAAACAAATGGAGAGGAATATGAAATCCATAATGTAGACATAAGTGAAGAGGAAAAATCTATTATAAAAGACATTTTTGAATTTTCTAAGTAGTTACAATAAAGCTACAAAGCATATATTAATATACAAAAATATTTTAAATCATATATATTATATTTAAGGAGGAGATGTTATGTTTTTAACGTGGATTATAATAGGGATAATATTACTTATAGTTGAAGCTAGTACAGTTAGTTTTGTATCTGTATTTTTTGCTATTGGATGTTTCATAGCAAGTTTAGTTTCATTGGTAGTTCCATCACTAGGAACACAAATAGTAGTAATGTGTATATTTTCAGGAATAGGAGTAATCTTTGGTAGAAAAATATTACAAAGATACTTTGAAGTTAACAAAGAAGTGAAACCATCTACTACAAATGCTTTAATTGGAAAAGTTGGAGTTGTAATTAAAGATATCACTAAAGATGATATGGGATTAGTAAAAGTAGAAGGTGATACATGGAGTGCAACTTCATTTAATTCAGGATATATACCTAAAGATACTAATGTTTTAGTAGAAAATATAGATGGAGTTAAATTAGTAGTAAGAAAAATTTAAGGGGAGGTAGATTTTAATATGTTTTCAACAATATTTTTCACTGTGTTAATAGTTTTAGTTATAGTATTAGCTATATCTACTATTAAAATAGTAAAACAATCAGAGGTTATTATAGTAGAAAGATTAGGTAAGTATAGAAAGACATGTGAATCAGGGCTTAATATAGTAGTACCTATACTAGATAGGGTTGTTAAAAAGATTGACCTTAGAACTCAAGTTATAGATTCGCCACCACAGCCTGTTATAACTAAGGATAACGTTACGATGTCAATAGACACTGTAGTGTATTATCAAATAACAGATTCATTCAAAGCAACTTATGAAATAGCAAATTTAGTTCAAGCAATAAGATATTTAACAACAACAACACTAAGAGATGTTATAGGTACAATGGAATTAGATAGAACATTATCTTCAAGAGATGATGTAAACAATAAATTAAGAATTATACTTGATGAAGCTACTGATAAATGGGGAGTTAGAGTAGAGAGAGTCGAGATTAAGAATATAGATCTTCCTGGAGATATAAAAGAAGCTATGGAAAAGCAAATGAGAGCAGAGAGAGAAAAGCGTGCTGTAATTCTTCAAGCAGAAGGTAAAAAACAAGCTTCTATAACTGAAGCTCAAGGGCTTAAGGAATCACAAATATTAAAAGCTGAAGGTGAAAAACAAACTGCTATCCTTCATGCGGAGGCAAAGAAAGAGTCTCAAATAAGAACTTCTGAAGGGGAAGCTGAAGCTATTAAAAAGATTGCAGATGCCGAAGCGACTAGAGTTAAAATGGTTTATGATGCACTTAAGGATGCTAATATAGATGAGGCTATGTTATCTGTTAAGTATGTAGAGGCTTTAAGTGAAATGGCTAAGGGTGATAATAAGGTGTTTATACCTTATGAAGCTCAAGGTTTACTTGGAAGTATAGGAGCAATAAAAGAAATACTTTCTGATAAGAAGTAGATGAAAAAGTGTTCTCTGTATGGTGCTTGTGATTATTATATAGATTTCCTTCGCTGTAAGACCGGGAAGGCGTGGTCTTAAACGCTTTGGAAACTCCATATAATAATCACTGCGCCATATAAGAGAACACTTTTTACTAAGGGAGTAAGAGCAAAAAGCACATTGTAATAACTTTTATAGTTATTACAATGTGCTTTTTATTTTGCTAAGAGATTGTAATATATATATTGATTATATTTTTTGTGAAATGATTTGAATTGGAGGATGTATCACAATATTGATTGGAAATGTATATAATTCAGTAGAAAGATTATTATTTGGGGGTTGTTTTATGTATAAAATGAAGTTATTGCCGTATAAAGTTAATGAGGTTAGTAGAGAGAGTAAGGTTAGTTCATATGGAGCGAAGATGATTAAAGCTGATAAGCTGTGGCCAAAGTCTAGTGGAGGTAAGGGAGTAACTGTTGCTATTATAGATACTGGTTGTGATGTGAATCATAGTGCGCTTAAGGATAATATTTTTCATACTAGAAACTTTACAAAGGATAATAATTCAAATAAGGATTTAGTTAATGATTATGTAGGACATGGAACTCATGTGGCAGGTATTGTTTTGAGTGTGGCGCCTAGCTGTAATTTGATGATTTTAAAAGCTTTAGATAGAAATGGTGAGGGTGAGTATAAGTGGATAATTAATGCTCTTAATTATGCTATAAATCAAAAGGTGGATGTTGTAAGT
Organism: Paraclostridium sp.; assembly: GCF_051657365.1. NCBI lineage: Bacteria > Bacillati > Bacillota > Clostridia > Peptostreptococcales > Peptostreptococcaceae > Paraclostridium > Paraclostridium sp. The sequence continues at coordinate 59,003 of NZ_JBOFKN010000170.1, read as the reverse complement.
ATGTCTTTAGGTGGATATTTAGATGATGAAAATCTTCATAAGTCTATTAGAAAAGCTGTTAATAATAATATACTTGTAGTTTGTGCAGCTGGAAATGATGGAGATAATAGCGGTTCAACTAATGAATTTTCTTATCCTGCTTCTTATAGTGAAGTTATTTCAGTAGGTGCTGTAGATGATAAGGCTAAGCCTGCTTATTTTTCAAATAGTAATAATTTAGTGGATGTTATGGCACCTGGAGTTGGAATTTTATCCACGTTTAAAGATAATTCTTATGCTGTTTTAGATGGAACTAGTATGGCTGCACCTCATGTTAGTGGAGCTTTGGCTCTTATTAAAAATTATTCAAGTACTGAATTTAAGCGATCATTAAGTGAACCTGAGATATATGCACAACTTATTAAGTTTACTATAGATTTAAATTATGATAGAAATATGCAGGGAAATGGGCTTGTATTTTTAGAGAGACCTAAATTACCAAAAAAAGGATTTAAGTAAAGCATAAGCTAATTCTAACAAAAGGTTACAATTTTGTAACATAAATGCTATAATATTTTTATATATAGACAAAAAGAGCGAAAAAATTTATAAAATACAAAAGAAGGAGGCTTGTTATGATAAAGTTTACTAAAGTAGATAAAGTTTATAAAGGTGGACAAAAATCATTGTCAGATGTAAATTTAGGAATACAACAAGGTGAGTTTGTATTTTTAGTAGGACACTCAGGTGCGGGTAAATCTACAATGTTAAAGTTATTATTAAGAGAAGAAAAAGTATCTTCTGGAAGATTAACAGTATTAGGGTCTGATATTAGTAAGATAAAAAATAATAATATACATTTACTAAGAAGAAAAATAGGAGTTATATTTCAAGACTATAAATTATTAAAAGATAAGACGTCTTATGAAAATGTAGAGCTTGCTATGAGGGTCATAGGAACTAATCCAAAGAAAATAAAGCCTAGGGTTTTAGAGGTTTTAGAACAAGTAGGATTATTAGATAAAGCAAATAGATATCCATCACAATTATCTGGTGGAGAATGTCAAAGGGTTGCTATAGCTAGGGCTATAGTAAATAAACCATCTATAGTTATAGCTGATGAATGTACGGGAAATTTAGACTTACACAATTCTATAGAAATAATTAAAATCTTAAATAAAATAAATCAAAATGGAACAACTATTATAATGGCAACTCACGATACCGAGCTACTAAAAATGTTTGAAAAAAGAACTATAGAACTTAAAAATGGACAAGTTGTAAGTGATACAAAAGGAGAAGACTATGAAACTGATATCTAGTATTTTATATAATATAAAACAAGGCTTAAAAGGAATTTTAAGTAATAAAACAATGAGTTTTATATCTATAGGTTCTGTTAGTGCATCTTTAATAATACTTGGGATAGTAATTTCTATAGTTTTAAATGCCAATCAATTTATAGAAAATACAAAAGATGAAGTAAACGAAATAAGAGTTACTATACCTAATAATTTAGTTTCATCTGATAAAGACTCAATACAAAATAAAATAAAATCAATTGATGGAATTAAATCAGTAAAATTTGAAACTAAAGAAGAAGCTTTTAATGAAATGAAGTCTAGTTGGGGAAAAGATGCTCATCTTTTAGATGGTATGAAAAATCCATTAGATGATTATTTTAGAGTAACGATAGATAACTCAAAAGATATTGTAAAAATATCTAATCAAATATCTAGCATAAACGGTGTGACAGAAGTTAACTATTATCAAGATATAATGAAAAACTTCTTAAGTTTATCAAGTACTATCAAAAAAGTTGGAAGTGTAGTTATAATTTGCTTATTTGTAGTTTGTTTATTTATGATATCAAATACTATAAGAGCTAGAGTGTATAGTAAAAAAGAAGAAGTTAAAATTATGAGATATGTAGGTGCGAGCAAAGGATTTATAAGAGCACCGTTTTTAATAGAAGGATTTGCAATAGGTATAATTGGAGCGTTAATATCAACTGTAGTATCAGTTTTTATGTATGGATATGTATATGATAATATGGGAGAAAATTTAACTTTTATAGCATCAGGTAATGTTTTAATACCTACTCAAAATATAGGAATAACATTAGCTATAGTATTTTTATTAGCAGGCACTTTAATAGGAATTATAGGAAGTGCAGTATCACTTAGAAAACACTTAAAAGTATAATATAACGGGGGAATTTGAGTATGAAAAAAGTAGCTTTAACCTTAGCTGCTCTTTTGTTTCTAAGCACAGGACTTAGTTACGCAGAGCCTAAAAAAGAAGAGTTAGATGAAAAACTTAAACAAAATAGACAACAGCAGACTGAATTAGGAGATAAAATCAAATATCTAGATTCGGAAGTTGAAAAGTTAAGTTTAGAGATGGATAAAATTAACTCACAAGTAGGAGAAGCTAATCAAAAGCTAGAAGCTTTAAAAAGTGATATAAGCTTAACTGAAAATGAAATTAATGAGATAACTAAAAAGATATCAAGTAATGAGGAAAAATTAGGAGAAAGATTAAAAGCAATAAATAACAATTACTCAATGAGTTACATAAAAGTCCTTTTAGATAGTGATTCTATATCTGATTTTTTAAATAATGTATATTTAGTAAAGCAAGTTGTAGAATATGATAAAGAAATTATCAAAGAGTTGGATACAGATAAAACTGAATTAGATAAGAAAAAAGAAGAACTAAATAAAAAGAAAGAAGAAAGTCAATTATTAGCAGAAACTCTTAAAAAAGATCAAGAAAGTGTTATAACAAAAACGAATGAAGTTCAAGCTAAAAAAGATGAAGTTCAAGGATTGAAAAACAAATTAGAAGAAGAAGAAAATAGTATGGAAGGGCAAATATCTCAGTTAGCTATGGATGCAGGAACTACAGCTCCAGGGGCAATAATAAGTAGTGGATCTTGGCCAGTTCCTGGACATACGAGAATAAGTTCTCCGTATGGATATAGAACACATCCTATATTAGGAACTCAAAAAATGCATACAGGAATTGATATACCTGCACCAAGTGGAACACCAATAGTTGCTATTGATAATGGGGTTGTTATATTCTCAGGGGTTCAAAATGGATATGGAAATGTTGTTATGATAAAACATCCTGATGGAAAAGTATCATTAATGGGTCATAACTCAGCAAACTTAGTTAGCGAAGGACAACAAGTTCAAAAAGGACAAGTTGTAGCAAAAATAGGATCAACTGGAATGTCAACAGGACCACATACTCATTTTGAAATAAGAATAAATGGTAACCACACAAATCCTATGGCATATTTAAACTAGTATTTTAAGGCAATGGTAAATTTCATATTACCATTGCTTTTTTATTTGCTATAATTATATATATTGTATTTATAATTGGATAAGAGAAAGGAGCAAATTATGCAGGAAGAATATATAGTAGTAGACTTAGAAACAACAGGCCTTGATCCATATAAAGGTTGTGAAATTATAGAAATAGGAGTAACTGAAATAAAAAATAATGAAATAGGAAGAAATTATTCAAGATTAATTAAACCAGAAGGAATAATTCCTAAATTTATAACGGATATAACTAATATTAGTAATGATATGGTACAAAATGAAAAAAGCTTGGATGAAGTTTTACCTAAATTTAGAGAATATGTAGGAAATAAAACAGTAATTGCTCACAATGCTAAATTTGATTTAAAGTTTTTAAATTACTACTTAGATGAAATGGGATTAGAACCTATAAATAATCATATATGTACACTAGAATTGTTAAAGCAAAATAAAGAATATAAAGGTAAAAATAAAAAATTAGAAACTGCATGTGAATATTATAATATAGAAAATAAAAATGCACATAGAGCAGATAGTGACACATTAGCTACGGCTAAACTGTTTTTAAAATTGAATAAATAACATATGATAATAATTAAAATAACCATAGCATGATAAATACTTTTATCATGCTATGGTTATTTTGAGCTATTCTTTTTTAATTTGTGTGTTTATTTATAATTAAAAATCATAGTATATATAAGTCATAAAAAAGCAGAGTTAGGAGTGACAGTTATGGGGGATATTAGAGCAGTACTTTTAGGTGGTGATACTATACTATGGATCTAAGTACTAATATAGATTTAAAAATAATAAAACCTTTAAAATCAGAAGGGGTCAACTCTAAATTATATTTAGTTGAAGATGTACAAATGGGAAGAAAATTTATATTAAAAAAGATTAAAAAAACGTCTTTTAAAAATCCTGATAAATGTTTTGAAGAACCTAAAAAAATTTGCAAATCAAATCATTCAAATATAATAAAAATAAATCATGTATCTTATGATGATGAAAATATATATATAACTATGCCTTATTACAAAAATGGATCATTATATCATTTATTAGAAACTAAAAACTTAACAATAGAAGAAATAAAAAATTATGCATTAGATTTTTTATCAGCTGTTGAACACATACACAATATCGGGATAGCACATTGTGATATTAAGCCTAATAATATTTTAATAAACAATGAAAATAAAGCTGTATTAACAGACTTTGGATCTGCTGTATATTTAAATAAAGATGGGGTTGGAAAATTAAGAAATGTATATTATAAGCATATAGCACCAGAACAATGCAAAAGCACTACAATAACCAATAAAGTTGATATATATCAAATAGGTACAACTTTATATAGAATGTGCAATGGAAACTTAGAATATAATACTCAATTAAAAAAATATAAAGATATAAACATGGTAAAAGTAGCATCTGCTTGTGGAAAGTTTCCAATAAGAAATAAATATTTGCCACATATACCAAAAGATATGGCAATGATAATAGAAAAATGTATAAGTGTTAATCCAGAAGAAAGGTATCAAAGTGTTTCTGAAATAATTGAAGATATAAAGTCGATTAATGAAAATTTAGATTGGAAATGTGAATTAGGAGATAACCTATATTATTTTATAAGGAAAAATAATGATAATACTATGACTCAAATTATAGTTAGTAAGGATGAAGAATATTGGAATATAAAAACTGCTAGAATTAATAAAGAAACTAGGAAATATAGTGTATATAAAGGATATTCTTATGATTATGTTGAGAAAAAATCAGATGCATTTAAGGAAGTGAAAAAAATAATAGCCTTACTTTCATACCGATCAAAGTAAGGCTGTTAAAGGGGTAAAATATATTATAAAAAGGGGTTTATTAGGGAATATATTTTATTTGGGGAGTAAAAATTTTAAGGTTATCAGGGGAATAACCTTCTGAAATAATAATAACAAAATTCGACAAAAGTGTCAACAATATTCGACAAAAAATAATAAAAAATTTAGAAAATAAAAAAAGAAAAGCAATTTGCTTTTCTTTTTTTTATGTACTACTCTGGTTGAGGAGCATCAACAGGACATACGCTGTTGCAAGTTCCACACTCTATACATACATCAGGATCTATAACATATTTGTCATCTCCTGCAGATATACAACTAACTGGACACTCAGGTTCACATGCTCCACAACTTATGCAAGCATCATTTATTTTGTAAGCCATAATAATTACCTCCTTAAAACTTATTTATTCAAATGTATTATACCCAAAAAAATGAAACTTAACCAATAGAATTAAAATTATTTAAAAAAATTTTAAATAATTAATATGAAAATATAAAACAATACAAATAAGTAGAAATTATTAAAGGAATTTTTAGCTTTGATTTATTTGGCATAAAAAGGTATAATTACTCATATATTCAAAAAGGAGCGTAAAAAATGAGTTATTATGATGATGAAAAAAATAAAATAAGACGAACGAAAGTTAGCTCTAATAATACGAAATCAAAGACTCAATCTATTCCTAAAAAAGTAGTAAATAATAATGAAAATAAACAAATAAATAATAATAATAAAAATAACTACAAGAGCAAAGGAAGTAGAGTTAAAAATGGTAGAGCTAAAAAGAAGAGGAAAAATAAAAAATTTATAGGATTCATAAAAAAATCTCTAATATTTTTACTTATAATATCATTTGTAGGATCTATAGCAGGAAATGCTTTTATGAACATAATATTTAAAGACAGTCCAGACCCTACGTATGCTTATTTAAAAGAAAAATCAATAAGTAGCGAGTATGTAAGTATAGGTAAAATACCTACAGATTTACAACATGCAGTAGTTTCTATTGAAGATGAAAGGTTCTTTGATCATAAAGGTGTAGATTATTTCTCGCTTACAAGATCAGTAGTTCATAATATTTTCAAAGAAAGTACACAAGGTGGAAGTACATTAGAAATGCAAGTTTCTAAAAATCTTTTAACTAGTATGGATCAAACTATAAAAAGAAAACTTAGAGATATGTATAACGCCAAGCGAATGGATAAAAATATGAATAAAAGAGAGATATTAGAACTTTATTTAAATAATATATATCTAGGTAGAGGAATATACGGAGTTGCTAAAGGAGCTAAAGTTTACTTTGATAAAGATGTTAGTGAATTAAATTTAGGTGAGTGTGCATTACTTGCTGGAATAACTAACAATCCTGGATTATATTCTAAAGATTATAATGCGGCTAAGAAAAGAAGAGATATAATTTTATATAAAATGGAAGAATTAGGATATATAACAAAGGATGAGTATGAAAAAGCTAAGCGAGAAGAAAGTCCAATGAATATACAATAAAAGATAAGAGGTGTATGATGAGTAGTTACAAATTTGAATTTAATGAAAAAGAGTATGAATTAAGTGAAGCTAATTGTAGCGCAGTGATTAATGATGAAGAAAAACCTGTAGCAGATATTGGGTTAGATGAAATTTTAAATCTTTTAAATCAATGTGAAGATGTAGATTTTGATTTAGAATATTATCAAGAAGCTTGCCCTGAATGTTTAAATGGAGTTAAGGAAAAACAAAAGTTTTTCGGATTTTTAGAATATCATTTTTATGTATTTACTAAGGATGGTAAATATGTAATAAGTGATATATGCAAAGATTATGAAGGGTTATCATTTAATAAGTTAAGTAGAGCAGGAAAAGTAGATGATAGTTATATAGTTAGTATAATTATTTGTGAACATTGCTTAGATTATATCGTTCAGATAGAAAATTGTATAGTATAAAGTAAAAGTATGGCACCAGTTAATTGGTGCCATTTTTTTAAAAATATATTTACAGGTAAGTATTGAAAATTACAGTAACTTGAGCTGAAACTTCTAAGTCTCCAGATGATAAAAATGGAGAACTTGAGTAAGCTACATTTTTTTGTGTTAAGGCATATTGAGATGTACTATTTTCATAGATGCTCTCAGGTAGTGGTTTTAGCTTTATACCAAGGTTTTTTCCTAACAAAGTAGCTTTGTTTAATGCATCTTGAGTTGCTTTAAGCAGAGCTTTTTTATAATGGGGACTTATATTAGATAATGTAAATGAAATGTTTACTTCACTATTAGCTCCATTTTCTATTGCTAGTGAATATATATCTCCTAAATTTTCAATATCAGATACTTCAATTCTTATTGTAGTAGTTATTTCATAGCCTACAATTTCATTTCCAGAACTATCATATAATCTTTTTATAAATACGTCATCTGCATTTATATTTTCTTTAGGTATTTTATAATCATTTAAGCTTGTTATTATGTTGTTTACTATATTTGTATTTTCAACTTGAGCTACTTGAATATCTTCGTTAGAAGTAGTTACCCCAACCTTTAATATTGCTAAATCAGATTTTACTTTAACAGTACCAACCCCATTTACAGATAACTGGCCTTTTTCAAGCATATTGTTCATGTTCATATTCATATACTGCATAAGTTTTTCCTCCTTGATAATTGCGTTTAGTATAAATATACTAAGATGGAAGATAATTTATGATTATAGTATAATATTATTCTAGAAAATAAATTTTAGATAGGAGGAACATATGCAACCATTAGCAGATAAATTACGACCACAACAAATAGATGATATGGTCGGGCAGTCACATATAATTGGTAAGGGTAAAATCATAAATAAGCTTATTGAAAATAAAACTATTCCAAATATGATACTATACGGTCCTCCTGGAACAGGAAAAACTACATTAGCTAATATAATTGCCAATGTTACTGGAAAAAAATATATAAAATTAAATGCTGTAAATTGTGGAGTTAAAGAAATTAAAGATGCCATAGATAGTAGTAAAAGGGATTTATTCTCGTACAATGGTGTAATTTTAATGCTTGATGAGATACAGGCTTTAAATAGAAAGCAACAACAGTCACTGCTAGAAGTTATTGAAGATGGATCTGTAACTTTAATAGCAAGTACAGCAGATAATCCTTATTTTGTAGTATACAAAGCCATTTTAAGCCGAAGTTCTATATTTGAATTTAAACCCATAGTTAAAAATGATATATTAATTGGATTAAGAAAGTCTGTAGATAAACTTAGAAATATTTATAGATATGAAAGTATTAATGTGGAAGATAAGGCATTAGAATACATAGCACAAACTTGTAATGGAGATATGAGAAGTGCTTTAAATAAGTTAGAATTAGTTTTTAATGTGGGAATAGATATAGCATCTAACTGTGTAAATATAACCTTAGACAATGTAGTAGATTGTTCTAGTGTGAAGATGTTAAATTTTGATAAAGGTGGAGATGATGGATATTCTATATTATCTGCATTTCATAAATCACTTAGAGGGTCTGACGCAGATGGAGCTATACATTATCTAGCAAGACTTGTAAAAGCTGGCGATATCCAAGGAATAACTAGAAGGTTACTTTGTGTAGCTAGTGAAGATGTGGGATTAGCAGTACCTCAGGCAGTAACTATAACGGAAGCTTGTGTTCAATCGGCACTCCAACTAGGGTTTCCGGAAGCTAGAATACCCCTTGCACAAGCTACAATTTACTTAGCACAATGTCCTAAATCAAATTCTGTTATAAATGCAATAGATTTAGCTTTAGCAGACTTAGATACAATAGAAACAGGGGATATACCACTTCATTTAAAAGATGCACATTACTCAGGGGCTGAAAAATTAGGACGAGGAGTAGATTATAAATATCCTCATGATTTTCCTAACAATTATACAGATCAACAATATTTACCTGACCCTATAAAAAATAGGAAGTATTACAATCCAGGATTAAATAAGAATGAAAAATCTTTTGAAAAGTATTGGGATAGCATAAAATCAGGGGAATAATATGCGTCAACATTTAAAGCTTTATTAGGGGGATAAAATATAGATGAATACTATAATGGTAGTAGAAGACGATATAATGCTTAATAATGGTATTTGCTTTAATTTGCAGGCCGATGGTATTAGTACTATACCTGTATATAACTTAGCAGATGCAAGAATTAATTTTGAAAAAAATAATATTGATTTAATAATATTAGATGTTAATTTGCCAGATGGAAATGGATTTGATTTTTGCAAAGAGTTAAGAAAAAGATCAAATATAGGTATATTATTTTTAACTGCTTGTGATATGGAATTAGACATAGTTAATGGATTTAAAATAGGAGCTGATGACTACATAACAAAACCTTTTAGCATAAATATATTAATGCAGAGGGTTATAGCTTTACTTAGGCGTTGTAGTAATACAGAACTTAAAAAAGATAGTTTAGTAGAAGGAGAATTTGAGTTTGACTTTGAAAAAATGTTAGTAACTAGAAATAAAATAAGTGTCGTGTTATCACCCATAGAATATAAAATACTAAAAAAATTAGTTCAATGTAAAAATGAAATAGTAACAAGACAAGCTTTAATAGATGCTATATGGGATAATGAGAGCGAATATATAGAAGAACATGCATTAACAGTAAATATAAATAGATTAAGAAGTAAAATAGATAAAAAATCAGCTAATCATAAATACATTAAAACTATTTACGGAATGGGATATATGTGGGTTGGTGAAAATGATGAAAACTAATAAGATTACTGTACATAATTATTATATTAGTTTTTCAATTGTATATTTTATTTTAGCTTGTATATCTTTAATAATTATAAAATATCAAACTGAAAATATCTTGTATATTTATCCTAACTCAATTAATATAGTCAAAAATATTAATATTACAATTACTATTTTTGTAATTTTAGTATTTATTATAGCAATGCTTTTTATATATGTAATTAGAAAAGAAATAGTTAAATTTAGTGATAATATTATATATAACATAGATGAATTTATAGCTGGAAAAAAAGCTATGGATTTTGATTTAAACAAAGACAATCTAATTTCTAAAGTACAAAATAAATTTAAATATATGATAGAGATAATGGAAAATAAAAATAGGAAGTACATAGATGAAAAAGAAAGCATAAAAACTTTAATATCAGATATTTCACATCAAATAAAAACACCTATAGCAAATATATCTATGTATAATGAAACTTTGATAAATAGAGAATTAGATAGAGAAAAACAAATACAATTTTTGCAAAATATGCAGTCTCAAGTTAACAAATTAGAATGGTTAGTAAAATCACTTATAAAAATGTCTAGGCTAGAAAATGGAATTATATCTTTAAATATTAAAAAGTCTAGGATAAGCGATACAATAGCAAATGCAATTAGTGGAGTGTATTTAAAAACTCAAAGAAAAAATATAGATATAATTATTGATTTAGATGAAAAAATTGAAATTTATCATGATAAAAGATGGACTTCGGAAGCTTTTTTCAATATTATTGAAAATGCAATTAAGTATACAAATGACTTTGGGCATATAAAAATAAAAGTAGAAAAAATGGAGATATTTACTAAAATAAGTGTAGAGGATAGTGGAATTGGAATAGAGGAACATGAAATAAACAATATATTCAAACGTTTTTATAGAAGTGCAGAAGTTGGGGAAATAGAAGGTGTTGGAGTGGGATTATACTTAGTGAGAGAAATCATAACCAAACAAAATGGATATTTAAAAGTAGAATCTCAAAAAGGAAAAGGTAGCATTTTTTCAGTATATATGAAAAATTAAATAAAAGTAAAAGTTAAGGAGCTATTCAAGGATTTTGATTAGCTTTTTTTGTGCAAATATCTCTATATTGTTATAATTGAAAAACTAAATATCACAACACTGTGAGGATTGAAGTAAGGTCTATATGATACCATTTAATTAATGAATGAGTGAAAATACTATATATAATTTAAGGGGTATAATATAAATGAAAATATTAGAAAGTAAAAATTTAAAGAAATACTATGGAAGTGGAGAAAGCTTGGTCAAAGCATTAGATGGAGTAGATATAGCAGTAGATAAAGGGGAATTTGTTGCTATAGTAGGTACATCTGGAAGTGGTAAAAGTACATTACTACATATGCTTGGCGGTCTTGATAGAGCTAGTGAAGGAAAAGTTATTATTGATAATAATGAAATATTTAATATGAGTGATGAAGAATTAACCATATTTAGAAGACGTAATGTTGGGTTTGTATTTCAAAATTATAACTTAGTACCAATATTAAATGTTTATGAAAATATAGTTTTGCCAATAGAACTTGATGGATGCAAAGTTGACACTAAATATGTTGATGAAATAATTAATACCCTAGGACTTAGTAAAAAAGTAGATGACTTGCCAAATAATTTATCTGGAGGACAACAACAAAGAGTTGCAATAGCAAGAGCACTATCAACAAAACCATCTATAATATTAGCAGATGAACCTACTGGTAACTTAGATAGCAAAACGGAACAAGATGTACTTGGACTTTTGAAGATAACTAGCAATAAATTTAGTCAAACTATAATAATCATAACTCACAATGAGCATATAGCTCAAATGGCTGATAGAATTATTAGAATTGAAGATGGCAAAGTTGTAAATAGAGGTGATAGCTATGCTTCAAAATAACAATCAAGCTATTATAAAAAAATTAAGTAATAGAAGTTTTAAGATAAATAAAATTAGAAATTTTGTTTCAATACTTGCCATAGTATTAACTACAGTACTATTCACATCATTATTTACAGTAGGGTATAGCATGATGGAGGCATTTAATAGTTATAAATTTATGGAATATGGAATGATTAATCATGTTCAAATGCAAGCTGTAAATGATAAACAAATTGAAAAAATAAAAAATGATAAATCGATAGATAAAAATAGTATAGGAATAGTAAAAAATATAGCCAGTGTAGTTAACCCTGAATTTTCAACCCAATCTATAAACCTAGCAGTTTATGATGAAAAAAGTGTAGAAAACTCAACTCATACAGATATGGTTGAGGGGGAATTACCTAAAAGTAAAGATGAAATAGTAATGCCTATAGCCTTGTTAGACATGTTAAAATTGCCTCATAAAATAGGAACAGAAATAAATTTAGTTATACCAGAAAGTAAAGATGGAAAACTCACTGGAAAACGTGAAAATTATAAATTCAAATTAAGCGGATATTTTAAATATAAAGTAACAACAAGTATGCCTCTTCATGATATTTATGCAAGTGAAGAATTTTATAATGAATTCATAAAAGCTAACACTGTTGAAGCTACATGTGTAAACTTTGACTTTATAAGTGATAAAAATCTACAAACTCAATTTGATAAAGTTTTAAAAGAAATTCAACCATATTCAGAAAAAGCAAGTATAAATCCAGTTTATTTAGATACTCAAGTAACAAATATTAGTGAAGTAATAAAAAATGTTTTACCAATAGTTCTTATAATAGGGCTGATACTTATAAGTGGATATTTACTGATTTATAATATTTTCTATATTTCAGTAGTTAAGGATATAAAGTACTATGGGCTATTAAAAACGATAGGTACATCTCCAAAACAAATAAATAAACTATTAATAAATCAAGCAAACAGATTGTGCTTGATAGGAATACCTATAGGATTAATTTTAGGATTTGGATTAGGAGTTATTTTTGTACCGCTGGTTGGAAGTACACTTGAAGGATTAAACAGAACTTCATTTGAATACTTTAATCCAATTATTTTTATAGGGGCGACTATATTTTCATATATTACAGTAAGATTATCTTGTATGAAACCTGCTAAGGTAGCAAGTAGTGTTTCACCAATAGATGCAGTTAGATATAGTGATAAAACAACTAATAATAAACGAAAATCTAAAAAAGGAAAAAGCGGTTCTAAAATTCATAAAATGGCACTTTCAAATATGTTTAGAAATAAACGTAAAGCATTTTTAGTTTTAATATCTATGTCTTTAAGTTGTATAATATTTTTAGCAGTATCAACTATTATAAGCAGTTCAAGCCCGGAACGAGCAGCAGAGGGACAGCTGTTAGATGATATTGAAATTGAACATGGGTTAGTTGATATGGCTAAATATCAAGAAGAAGTTATTACACCAATAAATGAGGAGTTTATAAGAGATATAAAAAAGTTAGATGGAGTTAATTCTATAAGTGAAATTTATCGAGATAATGGATATATAGTTTATGATGGCCTTTTAAAGGAAGAACTACTAACTCAAAGTATAAGTCAAGAATATGTAGATAGATTTAGGCAAGGTATAGATCCGAGAGAGGATGCAAAGAAGAATAAACAAGTAAGAGTAGATTTAAATGGATTGTCATCGGGGGAATTAATGAATAATATTATAAAAATTAATGAAACTAGTCAATTTGGAGAATTTAATTTGCTAGAAGGGTCTATAGATTTAAATAAATTCAACAAAGGTGGATATATAATAATTTTGGGTCACCAAGGTAGTAAAATAAAAGTAGGCGATAAGGTTAATTTGAAATATCTTAATACAACTGATATAAAAGATGGATATACAGAAAATGAATTTGAAGTTATGGCAATACTTGGAGGGGCTGAAAACTTTTATATGGACTTATTTGTGAATGAAAATGACTTTAAAAATATAGTTGAAAAGCCATATATTAAAAAACTTATTATTGATGTAGATGATAAAAACTTAGAGGAAGTAGAAAAAAATATAGATAAGTTAACTGAAGAATATAATAATCCATATGTAAAAACTTTTTCAAAACAAAAATATATAGATGAGGCTAAAAGTTTTCAAATGACTATAACTATTATAGGGATGAGTGCAGTATTTATAATTGGATTTATAGGGGTTTTAAACTTTATAAATACTATGATAACAAGTATAATATCTCGTAGACAAGAGTTTGCTATGATAGAAGCCGTTGGAATGACTAAAAAGCAACTTAAAAAAATGTTAATACTAGAAGGTTTATATTATGGGATTATAATAACTTGTATAAATCTTACACTTGGAAGCTTAGGAACCTTTATAGGATTTAACATTATGAAATTAAGATACTCTGTATATACTTATCCAGTAGGAGCATTGATTTTATGTATAGTAGCTGTATTTTTAATAAGCTTAATAGTTCCATTAATAGTATATAAACAAGTAAGCAAAGATAGTATTGTAGAAAGAATTAGAGTAACTGAGTAAATTAAAAATTCAAGTGAAAAGTAATGGTGGCATAGAAATTATGCTACCATTTTTTCATTTGAATTTTAATTAAATAAATGCTGGCATATTGATATTGTAAACGATTACATTTATTATTTAGAGAGAAATACTAAATAATAAGGGGATTGTTATGAATAAAACGATATTAATATTAGAAGATGATGAAAGCTTAAATAATGGGATTACATTTAAATTAAAAAAAGAGGGATACAATGTTTTATCTGCTATGGATATAAGTACTGCAAAAGAATTATTTAAAAATAATGAAGTAGATTTAATTGTATCTGACATAAACTTGCCTGATGGTAGTGGGCTTAAGTTTTGTGAAGAAATAAGACAAGTTAGTGATGTATTAATAGTATTTTTAACAGTGCTTGAAAGAGAAATTGATATTGTAACAGGATATGAAATAGGTGCTGATGATTATATAACTAAGCCTTTTAGTTTAATGGTTTTTATATCTAAAATAAATGCACTAATGAAAAGATTAGATAATAATAGTTCTTCGGAATTACTAATATGTCACGATATCGTGATTGATAGAAATGAAATGAAACTAATTAAAAACAATGAAGAAATAGCTGTAAGCAAAATTGAATATAAGCTACTTAAATATATGATGGAAAATAGTAAACAAATATTAACCAAAGACCAAATATTAACGCATCTATGGGATACTGATAAATATGTAGAAGAAAATGCAGTAGCTGTAAATATTAAAAGATTAAGAGCAAAGGTAGAAGATGAGCCATCAATGCCAGAATATATAAAAAATATCAGAGGGGTAGGTTATGTATGGGCTAAAGGATGTGTGAAAAAATGATAAATAATTTAATTAAAGAACCTTGTACGAAGAAATCTATAAGTATAATTCTAATAAGTGTATTTATATCATTAGGAGTACTCAATATATTTCAAATTTATCAACTAAATAATGTGTACAAACAACATTTGTATACGGAGCAAAATATTGTAGGCAGTTTAGTTTTAAAATATCCAGATGAAGAAGATAAAATACTTAGTTCTATAAAAAATAGCAATGAACATGCTCAAAATACAGGAAAAGAAATTCTTGAAAGTTATGGTTATAATGAGCATAATAACATATTAAATGATGATAAATACGATAGTATAATAAAAAATTCCATATTTATATCTATGAGTATAACTATTTTTTTAGCTATCTTAAATTTAGCAATAGTGGGTAAAGTAATGAATTATATGCTAGGCATTTTTATTAACATATCTAGCAATATAGATAAAATGACAAAAGGTGATTACTTAATAGATGCTAGTTTTGAAAAAGAAGGTATTGAACACACCATATATTCACAACTAAGTATATTAGGAAAAAATTTAGAATTAGGCTTTGAAAAATTAAATAAGGAAAAAGAAAACATAAAAGCTTTAGTAACAGATATATCACATCAATTAAAAACACCTTTATCATCTTTAAAACTTAATAATTCATTGATTATGGAAGAAAACGATGATGAAGATATGCGAATGCTATTTTTAATCAAGAATGAAGAAATAATTCAAAAGCTAAACAACTTAATTGATGCATTAGTAAATATATCAAGACTAGAAGCAAGTATGATAAGCATAAAAATAGGAAATAAAAATATTAAAGATACAATAATAAAATCAATAAGTTCATCCTATACAAAAGCTTTAGAAAAAGATATTGAACTGGAGTTAAACGAATTTGAAGATATATATGTAGAACATGATGCTAGATGGAGTGAAGAAGCTATATTTAATGTAATTGAAAATGCTATAAAATATAGTGATCCAAAAAGTAAGATATATATAGATGTTTCTAAAACTATAAACTATGTAAGGATAGATATAAAAGATAGCGGGATAGGTATAAAAAAAGAAGACTACAATGAAATATTTAAAAGATTTTATAGAGGTACTAGCAAAGAAGTTAAGTATACAGAAGGTTCAGGGGTAGGGCTTTACTTAAGTCGTAAAATACTAGAAAAGCAAGGTGGAAATATAATTGTAAAATCAGAGATAGGAAATGGTAGCAAGTTTTCTTTATTCTTTCAATTATAAAATTTTAAGTATGTCAAAACTGTCATAGTAATTAAGCTGTTTTGACATAAAAATGAAAGACTAACAAAGTATTATATAAATATAAATTGAAGGGAGGAAGCTTATGAAAGTACTAGAAACTAAAAACTTGAAAAAATATTATGGTAAAGGTGAAAATACAGTAAGAGCGATAGATAATACTAGCATATCAATAAATCAAGGGGAATTTGCTGTTATTGTAGGAAAGAGTGGTTCAGGGAAAAGTACACTTCTACACATGTTAGGAGGATTAGATAATCCAACAGAAGGAAAGGTATACATAGATAATAAAGATATATTTTCATTAAAAGAAGAAGAGTTGGCTATTTTTAGAAGAAGAAATATAGGATTTATATTCCAGTATTACAATCTAATACCGAGTTTAAATGTTTGGGAAAATATAGTTTTGCCAATAGGGCTTGATAATAAAAGTGTAGATAAAGAGTTTATTGAAGATATAATAACTTCTCTAGGATTACAAAAAAAGAAAGAAAGTCTGCCAAATACATTATCAGGAGGACAGCAACAAAGAGTTGCTATAGCAAGGGCATTAGCATCAAACCCAGCTATAATACTAGCAGATGAGCCAACAGGAAATTTAGATTCTAAAACTAGTGAAGAGGTTATGACATTACTTAAAATGATGGTTAAAAAATATAAACAAACTTTGGTTATGATAACTCATGATGAAGCCATAGCTCAAATGGCAGATAAAGTTATATTTATAGAAGATGGTAAAGTCATAAAAGGTGGTGCTATCGTTGATTAATATAAATAAGATTGCTGTAAATAACCTAAAATCATCTAGGTTAAGAAGTATATTAACAATAATAACTATAGCACTTACAACTTGCTTACTTGCATCAATTGGAATAATAACTTTAAATATGATAGATGAGTTTAAGGCAAGTGTAGTAAAGAATGTAGGAAATTCCCATGTTTTTTATAGAAAATTAGATGAAGGACAAGTAGAAAAAGTTAGAAACCACAAAGATGTAGAAATTGTTGGTGAAAATAGTGCTCAAATTGGAAAAACTCAAATTGGGAAAACGGACTTGTTAATAGCTTATACAGATGAAAATGGAGCCAAGTTATCTAATGTTAATATTTTAGAAGGTAAATTACCAAAATTATCTAATGAAATAGCCTTAGATAAAGAAATAATAAAAGAATTAGGAGCTAGACCAGTAATAGGTAGTCAAGTTAAAATAAAATTTAATGATACAAATGGAGAGCTTACTGAAAAAGAATTTATAATAAGTGGCGTAATTGAAAGAAGTGAAGGTAATATCGTAAGCAATAGTTCAGTGGGGTTAGTATCAAAAGAATTTATAAAACAAAATAGCTACAATACTGTATATAAAGCAAGTGTAAGAGTTAAAGATGAAGATAAGTTAAGTGGAGATGAAATAGAAGCTAAGGCAAATCAGATAGCTAAAGACTTAAAATTATCAAAAAATCCAGATGATATTAAAATGAATAAAGCATATTTAATGAGTATGAAACCAGACCCAGCAATAATAATGGGAGCTTTAGTTATCGCTTTGATAGTTATAGCATCTGCACTTATAGTAATATACAATATTTTCTATATATCTGTAGTAAGCAAAACTCAGGAACTAGGAAAATTGAAAGCTATAGGAGCAACTAAAAAGCAAATTAAAAAAATAATATTAAAAGAAGGGTTAATATTATCAACTATAGCAATACCTATAGGGATTTTATTGGGATATATAATTTCAACATTTATATTAAAGTCATTCTTAAATAAAAGTCAACTTAGTGGAATAAGTATAGCTATAATAATAGGTTCATCACTGATTACTATATTAACTGTATACATCGCATTACTTAAGCCAATGAAAATAGCAGCTAAAATATCTCCTGTAGAAGCTATGAAATACAATGGAAATGATAAATCTAAAAAGAAAACTAGAAAAGGCTATGACGAAATTAATATAAAGAAGCTTACTTATTCTAATCTTTTTAGAAATAAAAAACGTACTTACTTAACACTATTATCATTAAGCTTAAGTGGAATATTGATTATAAGTATATCTACAATACTTCAAAGTATTAATACTGAAAAGATGGTAGGTCAGTTTATGACTAATGATTTTGAGTTTAAAATTAAATATGCTACTTATGATTATGAAAAAGAAAGAGCTGGGGTTATTGTAGATAATCCACTTAGTGAAGAATTTATAAAAAGTATAGAAAGTATAAATGGAGTAGAAGTTGTAAATAGAGTTACAAAAATAGATGCTAAAATAAAAAATTCAGGAGATGTAAAAGTAGCAGAATTTCTTGAAGAAGACTATAAAGGTAAAGAGTTTATAGAAGAAGATTTATGTGGTTATGATGATGACATGATAAATAGATTAGATAAAAATGTTAAGGAAGGTAAAATAGACTTAGCAAAAATTAAATCTGGAAAAGAGATAATTATAGCGACTGCTGTAGCATATTGGAATGGACTAGAAGTAGGGGATACTGTAAATATAACTTATAATGATGGAAGTAAAGAAATAAATAGAGATTTTAAAGTTGGAGCTATAGTTACATCTTATATTGGTGGGCATATGTTTACAAGTAACGATTTAATAAAATCCACACCAGGTAAAAATTATAATGATGTTATACAAGTAGAAGCTAAAGATAAAAACTATGATGATGTAAATGCAATGCTAACGAGTATTTCTGAAGGATATAAAAACTTAGAATATACTGATTACAAAAGTGAACTAGAAGCTAATAATAAAGCATTCTTTGGAGTTAATTCAATGGGATATGGATTAGTAACTGTAATTGGGATGATAAGTTTGGTTAACCTTATAAATACTATGGTTACTAGCATAATATCTAGAAAAAAAGAGTTAGGAATGTTACAAGCTATTGGAATGAGTGACAAACAACTTAAAAAGATGCTACAAATAGAAGGAATGTTTTATACAAGTATAACTATAGTTTCATCTTTAGTTATAGGTAGTGTTGTAGGATATTTTGCATATCTAGCGTTTTATAACAGTGGAGCTGACTATGCTTCATATAGATACCCATTTGTACCAGCTATACTTTTAGTTTTAGTATCGATAGCTGTTCAAATAGGGATAACTCATTTTATAAATAACTACTTTAAGAAAGAATCTTTAGTAGATAGAGTTAGATATAGTGAATAAAAAGGTCTGTCTATTTTTAGACAGACTTTTTATTGTGTTAAAATCGTTTAGTACGGTAAAATCTATAAAGAAAATCTTTTTCTAAGGACTTACTAAGAGTAGCAGTTTCTTGAAAATTAATGAAACTAACTTCTAAAGAAGTTTTATTTATAGGTATAACCTTGTGTATACATTTTAAATTAACTATGTAACTTTTATGAGAAAGGAAAAAATTAGGAGGAAGTCTTTTTGCTAGGTTATCAAATGGTTCATAAAATTTTATAATATCTATAGTTGACGGTAAAATATTAAATTTACCAAAATAGTATTTAAAGCTTAAAAAGGGGGATATCTCAAAATAGAGAGCAAAGGATATATGTTTATCCAAAGTTAACACTATTTAGAGGCATCCCCTTTTATTTAAACTCTTTTATATATAATTGGATCAACAAACCCAAAAGTAATTTTATCGTTTTTATAGAAAACTTCACTTACATATAAAGTAGAATCTTCTATTCTTTCTTTAAGTTCAAACTTAGTTACAGGTGTAAAGAAACTAATACTTTCTCCAGTAAACACGCCATCACATTCATTATACACCATAGGTGTAAATTTTTCTGATATCATCAACTTATTAAAATCCATAACTAAACTATCATTATCATTTCTAAAATCTTCTTTAGATACACCCGTAGGCAGCTCATAAGATGTTAACACAACTTTATTATATTCATTTAATGTAAATAAAAATAGATGAGGTAAAATATTATTGAAATTACCTTGCTTATAATAACTTTCTTCTATTACAAAGTACCCATCGAAATCACTAGGTAAATTTTTAATCTTGTCATTACAAATCCCATTAATATGTTTTGCACAAGGATGTTTAATTTCTCCAGATTTGATTTCTGCTTCTATTTGTTCATCATTATTAAATGTTCCACATAAGTTTTTTACAAAAGTATCTAATACAGTCATAGTAACCCTTCTTTCTGAAATTTAATATTTAAAAGCCAAATGTTATTAAAATCAATATAGCACTCTGAAAAAATATTTACAAGTAAAATAATTGTGAAATTATAAGTATATTAGAAACTATGAAGGAATGAAGCTGCACAACAAAGAATAAATAGTTTATTACAAACATATTATTTAACATGAAAATTGATATAGCGGAGGGTGTAATGATTTTAAAGTTAAATGAAGAATATAACAATCAAGTTATAAACTATTTAAAACA
This sequence comes from Paraclostridium sp., assembly GCF_051657365.1. NCBI lineage: Bacteria > Bacillati > Bacillota > Clostridia > Peptostreptococcales > Peptostreptococcaceae > Paraclostridium > Paraclostridium sp. The sequence goes on along the minus strand of NZ_JBOFKN010000170.1, from coordinate 38,092 downwards.
AGAAGAAAACTTCAATCTCTTATTAATTGGAGATGTGAAACGATACGGATATAATAATTGCTTTTTTAATATATGGGGAAATTTTGATGATAAAGGAAATATAAGAGGTTTATTAATTCAAGCATTTGATTTATTAACACTATATTCTATTGATAATTACAATTTAATAAGCTTTGTTGAATATATAAATAAACTTATATATAGAAATATAAATGGAAAAATAGATACTTTGAAGTTTATAGAACCTTATATATATCATAATAGAGAAAGGATAGTAACGTTTTGTGCACTAAAAAATATAAATTATTTGAAAGAACAAAATATAGATGTGAATGTTAAAAAGATAAAGTTTGGAAAGATAAAAAAAATATTAAAACTTTATGAGGATATAGATGAATTTGAAAAACCTAATATACAAAGCATAAAAAGCAATTTGAAAAGCGGTAGAGGATATTATATAGAAGAAAACAAAACTATTGTATCTATGGCAAAATCAACTTCAGAAAATAAAACGCATGCAATGGTAATAGGAGTAGGGACTCACCCTATGTATAGAAATAAAGGATATGCGACTAAGTGTATGGTCAAGTTATGTTATAGCTTAATAAGAGAAAATAAACTTCCTTGCCTTTTTTATGATAATGAAGAAGCAGGGAAAATTTATAAAAAAATAGGGTTTAAAGAGTTAGGTCAGTGGGTAATTTATTATAAGTAAAAGTTTTAAGGAGTTGAAAATACTAAATTTCCACTCCTTTTTTAATTCCTACAAAAATACTATGAATTTAATGTTGACAAGATCACTAGGATATAATAAAATAATCTTGAAGATAAAACCTAGTAAGTTAGTCGGAAATACCTATTTGAAAAGAAGGTGTATAAAATGAAACTATCAACTAAAGGTAGATACGGACTAAAAGCAATATTTGAACTTTCACTTACACAAAAGAATGGACCAGTTCCATTGAGACAGATAGCTAAAAAACAAAATATATCAGAACAGTACTTAGAACAAATCTTTTCAGCACTTAAAAAAGCAGGAATTATAAAAAGTGTAAGAGGCGCTCAAGGAGGATACTTATTAGTAAAAGAACCAAAGGATATAACAGTAGGAGATATACTAGTAGTTCTTGAAGGTCCTGTTTCAATTTCAGATTGTGTAATGGATGAAGATATATGTGAAAACTCTGGAATATGTGTTACCAAAATTGTTTGGGAAAGACTTAAACAGGGAATAGAAGATGTTATAAATTCAATAACACTTCAAAACATGATAGATGACTATAATAAAAATAAAAATATAAATGATATAACAGATTTAATTATAAAATAGATTTAGGAGATGAATGAAATGGAAAAAAGAAAAATATATATGGATTATTCAGCTACAACTCCTGTTAAACAAGAAGTGGTAGAAGCTATGATGCCTTATTTCACAGAAACTTTCGGAAATGCATCAAGTTTCCATTCTTTCGGGAGAGATGCTAAAAATATATTAGACAAATCAAGAGAAACTGTGGCTAGTCTTGTAAATGCAAAGCCAAATGAAATATACTTTACAGCTGGGGGAACAGAAAGTGATAACTGGGCAGTAGAAGGTGTTGCTTTTGCAAACAAAGCAAAAGGAAATCATATAATAACTTCTAAGGTAGAACATCATGGTATACTTCATGTTTGTGAATACTTAGAAAAGCATCACGGATTTGAAGTAACTTACTTAGATGTAGATGCTGATGGTAGAGTAAATGCTAATGACGTTGAAAAAGCAATAACAGATAAGACTATATTAATAAGTATAATGTTTGCTAACAACGAAGTTGGAACAGTACAACCTATAAAAGAAATAGGTGAAATAGCTAAAAAGCATAAGATTATATTCCATACAGATGCTGTTCAAGCTGCAGGAAATATTCCAATAGATGTTAATGAATTAAACATAGATTTAATGAGTATGTCATCTCATAAAATATATGGACCTAAGGGTATAGGTGCGCTATATATAAGAACTGGAGTTAAATTACATACTTTCGTTCATGGTGGAGCACAAGAAAGAAGAAGAAGAGCAGGAACTGAAAATATACCAGGTGTAGTTGGATATGCTAAAGCATGTGAACTTGCAAAAGCTAATATGGGCGAGCATATAGAAAGATTAACAGCTTTAAGAACTAAACTTATAGATGGTATATTAGAAAGAATACCTTATACAAAAGTTAACGGAAGCTTAGATTATAGACTTCCTGGAAATGTAAACTTCTCATTTGAGTTTATAGAAGGAGAAGGAATATTATTAATGTTAGATATGTTAGGTATAGCTGCATCAAGTGGATCAGCTTGTACTTCAGGATCATTAGATCCATCGCATGTTCTTATGGCTATGGGATTACCTCATGAGATAGCTCATGGTTCATTAAGATTAAGTATCGGAGATTTTACAACAGAGGAAGATATCGACTTTATAATAGATAATTTACCAAAGATAATAGAAAGATTAAGAAGTATGTCACCATTATTCAATAAGTTAGATAAGGGAGGAAAGTAAAATGCAATATAGTGAAAAAGTTATGGACCATTTCATGAATCCAAGAAATGTTGGAGAGATAGAAAATCCAAGTGGAGTAGGAGAAGTTGGAAACGTTAAATGTGGAGATATAATGAGAATATATCTTGATATAGATAAAGATACTAAGGTTATAAATGATGTTAAGTTTATGACTTTTGGATGTGGATCAGCAATAGCTAGTTCTTCTATGGCTACTGAATTAATAAAAGGGAAAACAATAGAGGAAGCTTTAGAGATAACTAATAAAGCTGTTGCGGAAGCTCTAGATGGTTTACCTCCAGTTAAAATGCACTGTTCAGTTTTAGCTGAGCAAGCTATAAAAGCTGCTTTAATAGATTATTCTGAGAAGAATAATATACACATAGCTGCTTTAGATGGTGTTGTTATAGAAGATGATCATGATCATCACCATGATATACCAGAAGAAGAGTAATAGATAGCTTAAATTGAGGGGCGCTAGGGTTAGTGATATGTGTTTCCTTCACACGACGTACTGCGTACGTAAAGTGTTGCGTCAACACACATCACTAACCCTAGCTAAGCTCAGATTTAAAGCTTTGGATAGAGAAAAAATAAAGAAGAACTCATTTGCTTGCAAATGAGTTCTTTTTTATTTTAGTTAGAAATAGTAAAATATATATAATGCATTTTAGCTGAAATTATTATTAGGGAGATGAGTTATATGGAAATCATTACTTTGATTTTAATATTTATATTTATATTAAGTATTAAAAATAGTACTAAAGAACAGGGAAAAAATGGGAATATAAACAACTCAGATTATAATATAGGCACTAATGATTTTATGAATAATAATTATGAGTCTCATAGTCAAGATTGTGAATGTACTGATTTTGGCCATGATTGCTGTAGCGATAGTGGTATTGATTCTAGCTGTGATTGTGGATGTAACTGAGATTAATAAAAAAAGGAGCATATGCTCCTTTTTTTATTTGATATATTAGACAAAATAAAGTTACAAATTATGAAACTATTTATAAGGTTATTTCGTCTAATATATGTAGGGGATTTTTATATTTGTATTAAATCGTAAGAAAATCTTAAGAATTATCTTAATTATTTCTTAAGATTTATGGTTTATTATATAAATATAAGAGAAAATAAAGTTTATGAGGTCACGATATTGTATAATCGAATCTGACGATTAAGTTAAGTGAGGTAAGTATATGAGTAATATTTTAGTAGTTGATGATGATAGAGATATTGTGGATTCAATTGAGATTTATTTAAAAAATGAGGGATTTAATATATTTAAAGCTTATGATGGGGTTGAAGCTTTAGAAATACTTGTTAGTAATGATATACATTTGATTCTTATGGATATTATGATGCCTAAGTTAGATGGGATAAAGGCTACTATAAAGATTAGGGAAGAAAAGAATATTCCTATAATATTAATTTCTGCAAAGAGTGAGGATAGTGATAAGATTATTGGACTTAATATAGGGGCTGATGATTATATAACTAAACCATTTAATCCTTTAGAGCTTATAGCTAGGACTAAGTCTCAACTTAGAAGGTATATAAACTTAGGTAATTACAAAGTAGAGGAAAATAAAGATATTATTCAAAGTGGAGATTTAAAATTAAATGTTAATAGTAAAGAAGTTTTTGTGGAGGATGAGTTTGTTAGACTTACTCCTATAGAGTTTAAGATACTTAATCTTTTATTAGCTAATAAAGGAAGAGTATTTTCCATAGATGAGATTTATGAAAGAGTGTGGAATGAAGATAGTTTTAATTCAGAAAATACAGTGAGTGTTCATGTTAGGAGAATTAGAGAAAAAATTGAGATAAATCCTAAAGAACCAAAATATTTAAAGGTGGTGTGGGGAGTTGGATACAAAGTCGAGAAGTTATAATATACTTAAGTTTAAAAGATGGAATATACAGTTAGTTATGCATTTTGCTATGCTACTTATATTTTTCTTTATGACTCAATTAGGGGCTGTATTAATAGGTTTTACATATTTAGAGGGAAAAATATTTTGGCAATTTTTAAGTTTAATAGTTGCTAATTTTATATTTTATAAGCTAATGACAGGAATGAATTTATTATAAAGGTTAAAGAGGAAAAGGTGGATTGATGAAAATAAATAATAAAGGTTTTAAGTATGTATGTTTAATACTACTATTAATTTCAACTTCAATATTTGGAGCAACATTAGAAGAAAGTATATATGGAAATACTTATGAGAGAATAAAACAGAGTACTATATCAAATAATGATAAAAAAATATATGCAGATAATTTTTATGAAAGTGATAAATTTGATAATGAATTGCTTCAAAATATATTAGATAGAATGTATGTAGCGACATCAAGTAAAGAAATGTATGGAGAACAATCAAAAATAGATGCTAGAAGAGAACTAGATGATTTTAAGGATATGAAGTTTTTTATTAAAAATGATTTAAATAATAACATCTATACTAATACTAAATATAAAACCAATGATGAGTTTAGAAAAAATCAAAAAGATTATTGTAATTTGGAAGTTGATTTTAATGACAGCGGTGATACATACACTAAAATTATAGATAACAAAAGAATATCAGTTAAAACAAATAGACATTTATTTTGGGGAATACCAAAAGATAATTTAACAATAAGTATATCGCTACCTGAAAAACCTAATGAATCATATGATACTTTTGGGTTTAGTTCTTACTACTATGAATTTGAACATTACAAAGAATTATCAATTAGTTTATTTAAAGGTTTAATGGTATCAGGGATTAGCGCAATTATATCATTCATAGCATATTTGATAAATAAAAAAGAGCTTATAAATAAGGAAAGTTTAATTTTAAGAGTATATAAAAAAATGCCTTTAGAAATATATATATTAATGTTTTGTATAAGCGGATTTTTAGCAATTATTAATGTGCAGTATATAATATCAATAATTTTAAAACTTATATTTTTAACAGGGGTATTCCTATGGGCTGAGTGCTTTAAAAAATTGGATAAAAAAACGAGTTTATTAAAAAGTAGCATTATATATATTATATTAAAGTTTTTTGTAAATGTAATATCAAATATTATTAAGTATCAAAAGAAATTACCATTAATGAGAAAATTGATTTTAATTAATATAATTACGATTACGATTAGTGGGATGGTATTACTATTTTTATATACTACTTGGTATTGGCAAGAACCTTTAATTATACTTATGGCAATTATGATTATATTAGCAACAAACTTATTTGTGGCAACGGGATATATTATAAATAAATTAGGATATATAGATGCTATAATGGATGGAACTAAAAAAATAAAAAATGGAGATATACATCACAAGATAGAAATTAAAGGTGATGATGCTTTATCTATATTTGCTCAAAATATAAATAATTTAAGTGATGGACTTGATAATGCAATAGAGGAAAAATTCAAAAGTGAAAGAATGAAAACCGAGCTTATAACTAATGTAAGTCATGACCTAAAAACTCCATTAACATCAATTATAAATTATGTTGATTTAATAAAAAAAGAAGAGAATATACAACCAGAGTATTTAAAAGATTATGTAAATGTATTAGATAATAAGTCTAGACGTTTAAAATCACTTATAGAAGACTTATTTGAAGCAAGTAAAGCTAGTAGTGGTAATATAGAACTTAATATTGAAAAACTAGATTTAAATCAGTTGTTAAGACAAAGTATAGGTGAAACGGAAGAAAAATTAGCGAGTTCACATTTGGATTTAAAAGTTAATATTCCAAAAGAAGCTGTATATATAAATTGTGATGGAAGAAGAATGTATAGAGTATTTGAAAATCTATTAACAAATATAGCTAAGTATTCACTTAACAATACGAGAGTTTATATAGATATGAAATTAGCTAATGATAAAGTGTATTTATCTATGAAAAATATATCAGCATATGAGCTTAACTTTGAAGCTTGTGAAATAATTGAAAGATTTAAAAGAGGAGACTTAGCAAGAAATACAGAAGGTAGCGGGTTAGGACTAGCCATTGCTCGTGATTTAGTTGAACTTCAAGATGGGAAGTTTGATATACAAATAGATGGGGATTTATTTAAAGTAGAACTTATATTTAATCAAATATAGGGGAGTAACAAAAAAGAACCTGGATTCCAGGTTCTTTTATATTTACTTCATTTCTATTAATAACTGTTTATCTTTTACAACTTCATCTTGACTAACATTGATGGATTTAATAGTACCGTCAGTTTTTGCAACTACAACAGTTTCCATTTTCATAGCCTCAATTATTATAAGGGGCTGATTTTTAATAACTTCTTGATTTTTTTCTACTAACACTTTTACGACTTTACCAGGGATACTAGCACCTATCTGTAGAGGGTCATTCATATCTGCTCTTATTATATCTTTTATATTTCCTTCATAGTTACTATCGTTTATTTCTATATCTCTCATCATTCCATTTAATTCAAATGAAAGAGTTCTCGTTCCATCTTGTTTCGTATCGCCAAGTTCTATTAGTTTAATAGTTAAAACTTTACCTTCTTCTATTTCAACTTCACATTCTTCTCCTATAGCTAAACCGTAAAAATATACATGGCTTTCTAATTTGGATATATCATTGTATAACTGTAAATGTTTTAAATAATCTTCATATACCTTAGGATATAGTGTATAACTTAATACATTTCTGATATTTGAATTTATATTGAATTTACTATCTAAATGATTTTTAATACTTTTAAAATTTTCATTTGGAATCAATGTTCCTGGTCTAACTGTTATAGGGGTTTCACCTTTTAAAACTATATCTTGAATATTTTTAGGAATGCCACCTTCTGGTTGACCTATCATTCCTTTGCAGTAATCAACTACTGAGTCTGGGAAAGATAGATTTTTACCTTCTACAAGTATATTTTCTTTATTAAGTTGGTTTTTAACCATAAATATTGCTAAATCACCAACAACTTTAGAAGATGGAGTAACCTTTATAATATCGCCTAAAATATCATTAGACTCTTTATATTTTTCTTTTACTTGATCAAACTTATCAGATAAGCCTAAGCTATCAGCTTGTGGTTTTAAGTTTGTATATTGACCACCTGGAATTTCATATTTATATATTTCAGCAGATGGATTTTTTAAATCACTTTCAAATTTAGAATATACTTTTCTTAAATCTTTGTAGTAACTTCCCAGTTCTTCATATCCGTATAAATTGATTTTAGTATCTCTTTCTGTATTTCTCAAAGCTTCTACAATTGAATTTAAAGAAGGTTGACTAGTAAGTCCTGACATTGTTTCAAGTGCAGTATCAACAATATCTACACCTGCTTCAGATGCCATTAAACATGTAGCAACTCCATTTCCACTAGTATCGTGAGTATGAAGATGAATAGGTGTATTTACATTTTCTTTTAATTCTTTTACTAACTTGTAAGCTGCATATGGTTTTAAAAGTCCTGCCATATCTTTTATACATATGATATCTGAGCCTAAATCTTCTAACTGTTTAGCCATATTTATATAATATTCTAAATTATATTTGCTCTTTGATGTATCTAAAATATCTCCAGTGTAGCAAATTGTAGATTCTACTATTTTACCAGTTTCAAGGGCTGTATATATAGACGGTTTCATATTTTCAACCCAGTTAAGTGAATCAAATATCCTAAATATATCAATGCCTTTATTAGCTGATTCTTTTAAAAACTCCTTAATAACATTGTCAGGATAGTTTTTGTACCCTACACCATTTGAAGCTCTAAATAGCATCTGAAACATTATATTAGGAATTTCTTCTCTTAATTTTTCAAGCCTTACCCAAGGAGATTCTTTTAAAAATCTATAAGCAACATCATAAGTAGCTCCTCCCCACATTTCTAGTGAAAATAAGTCTTTCATATACTCATTTGTAGGTTTAGCTACTTTTAACAAGTCGTAACTTCTAAGTCTTGTTGCAAGAAGAGATTGATGAGCATCTCTCATAGTAGTGTCTGTTAATAAAAGTTTTTTTTCATTTTTTACACTTTCTATATATTTTTCCTTTCCTAGTTTTTTTAATAAATCTCGGCTTCCTTCATTTAGGGTTATAGACTCATTTAATTTAGGTGTATATATAGATTGTAATTGTGGTTTTTCAATACATTTATTTTCATTAACTATAGTATTTCCAATGAATTGAAGCAATTTTGTTCCTCTGTCTTTGCTTTCTGTTATATCAAATAAGTTTGGATTTTCATCAATAAACTTTGTACTACATTTACCTTGGGTAAATATTGGGTTATTTAAAACATTTATTAAAAATCCTACGTTTGTTTTAACACCTCTTATTCTAAGTTCTTTTATAGATCTGATAGTTTTATTTATAGCTCCTTTAAAAGTTCTATCCCAAGAAATTGTTTTAACTAATAAACTATCGTAATAAGGACTTATAGTAGATCCTGTAAATCCATTTCCGCCATCAAGTCTTATACCAAAGCCGGAACCTGTTCTATAAACTTGTATTTTGCCTGTATCTGGCATGAAATTATTTTTAGGGTCTTCAGTTGTTATTCTACACTGAATAGAGTAACCTCTTACTTGGATATCATCTTGAGACTTTATATTTATTTGTTCATCTTCTAATTTATATCCTTGAGCTATTAATATTTGGCTTTGAACTATATCTATGCCTGTTATCATTTCCGTTACAGTGTGTTCAACTTGAACTCTAGGGTTCATTTCTATAAAGTAGAAATTTTCATTACTATCTACTAAAAATTCAAGCGTTCCAGCATTTACATATCCAACATGTTTAGCTATTTTAACAGCATCATTGCATATTTTTTCTCGTAGATTATCAGACAATGAAAAAGCAGGTGCATATTCAATTATTTTTTGATGTCTTCTTTGTACAGAACAATCTCTTTCATATAAATGGACAATATTTCCGTGCATATCTCCAAGTATTTGAACTTCTATATGCTTTGGGTCAGAGATATATTTTTCTATGAATATAATGTCTTCACCAAATGCTTTTTTAGATTCGCTACAAGCAGTTTCATATTCAAGTTCTAGATTATTTTCATCATAAACAACCCTCATACCTCTACCACCGCCACCGTTAGATGCTTTAAGCATTATAGGATAACCTATTTTATTTGCTATGTCTTTTGCATCTTCAATCCTTTTAATAGGTTTATCTATTCCTGGAATAGTAGGGACTTGAGCTTCTTTTGCTATTTGTTTAGAATTTATTTTATCACCCATCATATTCATTATCTTTGCTGATGGACCTATAAATATTATTCCGTTTTCTTCGCATTTACGAACAAACTCAGGATTTTCAGATAAAAAACCATATCCAGGATGTATTGCATCTACTTTTTTATTTTTAGCTAATTCTATAATGCTATCCATATCTAAATAAGCATCTATTGGGCCTTTGTCTTCTCCTATTAAATAAGATTCATCAGCTTTTGTTCTAAACAATGAATACTTATCTTCTTTGCTGTATATACCGACACTTTTTATACCAAGTTCAGAACATGCTCTAAATATTCTTATGGCAATTTCGCCTCTATTAGCAACTAAAACTTTATTAATTTTATTAAGCATAACTGAAAAAATCCCCCTTTGTTCTTATGATATTAAAGATTATAAAGCATTTTACTTTAATTTAAAAGACTATACAACAACTTCTTTAATAAATAAGATAAATGTTTAATATGAAGTAATTTATATAGTTTCAAAGTATATAATCATCTTATTAAATAGGGGTGAAAAAGTTAAAAATCCTTAGAATATATATTTACTATTATTTAATAAGGTATAGAAGAGTAAAAACTTAAAATTAGTAAGTGCTAAGCATTTAATAAGGAATACAATTAAAGAAAAATATGAAATGAAATCTATGATATAATATTAAAATATTAATTAATGTTTATTATAAGGAGTACATAAATGAAAAAAGTAAGATATTATTTCGTTATATCGTTTATATTAATTGCTTTATCGGGGTTAATGTTTTTTATCCATTATTTAGTTTTTGGCCAAGCAACTAACACTGCATATTATTCTCTTATGAATTTATGTTTTATACCAATAAATAGTTTGGTTGTGACTATAATTCTTGAAAAATTAATCGATTACCGAGCTAAAAAAGAACGAATGGAAAAAATAAATATGCTAGTTGGGATATTTTTTACTGAAGTTGGAGGTAAATTAATGCGTCTTATAATAGATGCAGATAATGGAGCTAAAAATTACATAATAGATTTCGATGATTTAAATAAAATAAAAAGAAATTTAGACAATTATAACTATCAAGTAAACATGGAATGTATAGATTTAAAGTCTATAAAAAATGTACTAGTAGAGAATAATAATTTATTTGTAACTTTGATAAGCAATGAAAGTATACTTAATCATCAAATTTTTACAGATTTGCTTATGTCAGTAATACACTTAAGAGATGAAATTATATTTATGGAAAAAGACAACGGGATAGAAATGAATATAAATCATTTAGAAAATGATGTTATAAGAGTATACAAAAATATAACTATTCAGTGGGTTTATTACCTTGAATATTTAAATAAATCTTATCCATTTTTATACAATAATGCTATAAGGGTAAATCCATTTAAGTTTAAATAATATGAAACTATATAAAGATATTTTTACTAATAAAGTATCTTTATATAGTTTTTTTCATTTTTAATGTATAAATTTTGAATAATTATTTTTCCTATGGGTATATGAAAGAATGTTGAATAAATTAAAACTTTAACAACGGTTGATTTATTAATGTAAGTGATTTTATGTAAATGTATTATTAAATTGTAGTTATTTTAGTATAGAATATTTTCTTTTTAAAGATATTATATTTTAAAATAGTTATAATAAGGGATTAAAAAATTATATAATTTTGCTTATAACAAACAACTGCTGTGAATAGGAGTGTATTTTATGAGTGAATCAATTAAGAAAAAGAGTACGGGTATAGCTATGGTCGTATTTTTACTTGGAATTTTTATGGGAGCTATGGACTCAGGGGTAGTATCTCCTGCAAGAAATGTAATTGCTAATGGACTTGGAATTTCAGAATCTGCTAGTGTATGGATGATTACAATATATACATTAGCTTATGCGGTTTCTATGCCAATAACTGGCAAACTAGCAGATACATATGGTAGAAAAAAGGTATATATGATTTGTGTTATATTATTTGCAACAGGTTCTCTACTTTGTGGAATATCTGATATAGTTGGGAGTTACGAATTTTTATTAACTTCAAGAGTAATTCAAGCAATAGGTGGTGGAGGCATAATGCCAATAGCTACAGCTTATATAGGTGCATCTTTCCCTGAGGAAAAAAGAGGATCAGCACTTGGTATGGTAGGAGGAGTATATGGTATAGCAACAGTACTTGGACCTACATTAGGAAGTTTTGTACTTTCTATTGCTGGAGATAGCAGATGGGGATATTTATTTTTAATAAATGTACCTATAAGTATAATTATAATAATTGCAGCTTTAAAATTAGAAGAAAATAAAAAAGAATCTAAAGTTAAAAAAATGGATATCTGGGGATCACTTATATTAAGTGTTATAGTAGCATCACTAATGTATGGCTTAACAAACTTGAAATTCTATGACTTTGCAAGTTCAATTCAGTCAATGGATGTTTGGCCTTATTTAGTAATTTTCTTAGCTCTTATACCTTTATTTATATCTGTAGAAAAAAGAGCAGAAGATCCTGTTTTAAATTTAAATTTCTTTACAAATAAACAAACTGCACTAACTTTATTTTTAAGTTTCATAGTTGGATGTGGGCTTATGAGTACAGTATTTTTACCACAGTTTTCTGAAAATGTACTTAGATTAAAAAGAGGTAGTGGAGGTTATATAGTAACATTATTTGCAGTGTTTACGGGGATAGCGGCTCCACTTGGAGGTAAATTTATAGATAAATTTGGAGTTAAAAAGTTACTATTACTAGGATTTGCATCAAATATATTTGGAGTATTATATCAAGCTTTAGTTACAGCTAATAATCCAAACTTTACAAATTTAACAATAGGATTAGCATTTATGGGAATAGGTATGGGATTTACTATGGGAACACCTATAAATTATTTAATGATGAGTTTAGTTAAACCAGAAGAAATATCTATGGGGCAATCAACCGTGTCATTACTTCGTTCTATTGGGGTTGCAGTATCACCTAATTTACTTATAAACTTTGTGTCAGATGCAGGTAGAAATGTTCCTGGTGCTATTGAAAAAGTAATGCCACATATACAAGGTGGGTCACTAGGTGGAGGACATATGTCAGCTGAAATGATGAATAAGTTCCAAAATGCAGATGTTACAAATATATTTGAAACAGTTAAATCATTTGTACTTTCTATGTTTAATGGACTTCAACATACGATGGGTGCAAATATGCACTTTGATGCATTAAAAAATAATTATTTAGTTAGCTTAGATAAAGCTAAACCTGCCATTGAACATGCATATCAATACACTATGAACCAAGGATATGCTCATTTATTTATAGGTACAGCTGTTATTGCGATACTTGGATTAGTAGCATCTTTATTTATAAAAAATAATCATAAAAAAGCTTAATTACAATTATAAATAAAAATGGTTATCTCAATTTAGAGATAGCCATTTTTATACTTAAGGAACTTATATTGATTTAGTGATTGTGGATAACTTATGAAACAATAGATATATGTTTTGAGTATAAAAAATTTTGAGAAAGGGACAAAGTTGTTGGTGACATGAAGTAGTTCGCTCATACATGGATCAATCGAATCAAATTTATATGCAAGGTATTAAAATTTATGTGTATGCTATAATATAGTAGTATTATCATTTTTAGAAAGAGGGAGTTTAATGGAAATAAGAAAAATGACTGAGGCGGCTATAATGTCGGCTTTATTTATAGTTTGTAGTATATTTGCAATATCTACAGGCTTTTTATATGCATTATATATAGATATGATAGTACCTATATTTATCGCAATCATATACTTAAGATGTGACTTTAAATTTACAATACTTGCAATGATAATTTGTTTATTGATAATTGGACTAGTCATAGGTGATATAGGGTCAGCTATTTGTATGAGCCAGAGTATGATAATAGGAATTATGTGCGGATATATTATAAATAGAAAAACGAAAATACTAGATGATATGTTTTATTTAAGTGTAGTTGCTTGTTTTATAATGGTTATGGTAGATATTATATTTTCTAAGTTTATAGGATTTAGTTTTATAAAAGATTATAAAGAAATGATGGGTCCATTACCGCTTAGTGATAGTGCCAAATCAATAATGTTATATATATTGGTAGCAACATTGCCTCTTGGAACTATAATTATGACTTATTTTGGAAGTTTATTTATTGCTGATAGAACAAAGTGCTTAAAAGAAGAAGGAAAACAAAAGTTTTATATATTAAAGAATATAAGAAAATATGCAAATTATGTATTTTGCTCTAAAAGTACTATATATATAGGATTAGTATATTTACTAATTATCCAAATAAAGGATTTAATAGGATTTCAAATAAATCAAGTTTACCTACTTACAGTTAGTGAAACTATAAAGTATATAGTCTACTATTTTTTGATAAGAGATGCGTATGCTTATCTTAGAATTTATACTTATCAAAAAACTAAGTCTATAAAAGCTTTAAATTTAATGGGAATGGCTTTTTTAGGATCTTTAGTATTAAAATTTAACATAAGCTTTTGGATAATATCTATAATAGCTTTTTTCTATGCACCAATGAAATTAAAAACAATATAAAATATACCCCGTACCGTTTTGGTACGGGGTATATTTTAATGATTAATTTTTTTGCCTGATTTTAAAGCATCTCTTTCTTCCGCTAAATTACTTACTAGTGTATTTAAGTCCCAATCAATAGAAGTTTCAGTAACAACAGCTATCAAAGGTAATCCGAATCTAAACTTTTTTAAAGCATCCATAAATGAATGGATTTTAGATGAATCAATGTTGTTAAATATAACAGCTTTGTGATTTAAAGTTACATCACAATCATTGTTTAATTCATTATTTAAAATGTTTTTAATTAAAGTATTACCATTTTGAGGATTAAGAATTATTTTTTCTTTTACTCCAATTAAACCGCAAATATTTTTCAACATTGCTAACTCTTTAGAACTAAAGTTATAAAGCATAGCACAACTTTTTTCATTAGAAGATGAATCTATTTTATTTATGTTTTGAAAACTCATATTAACCTCCACGAATATAATGATACTAATATTAATACCTATTTTTACAGAATTTAAACTTTATAAAACAATAAGGTCTTTAGGGAATTTAGTAAGTATTTCTATACCGTCTTCTTTTACAATAACAGTATCCTCTATTCTAACTCCACCAAACCCTTGTATATATAGACCTGGCTCCATTGTTATTATACAATTTTTTTCTATAATTTTAGTTCCGTAGTTACCTAAAAATGGTTCTTCGTGGAGATCCATTCCAACTCCATGACCTATACCGGGATAATAAAAATCTTCATATTTTTTAATAACTTTTCTTATTTCTTCATCTGGTTTATAAGCTAATACACCAGCTTTTATATTGTCAAGGCCTACTTGCTGAGCTTCTTTAACAAGGTTATAAACTTCTATATGTTTTTCACTTGGCTTTCCAACCACAAATGTTCTAGTCATATCTGATATATAACCATTATATTTAGCTCCAAAATCTATAGTTACAAAATCACCATCTTCTATTAATTTCTTATCTGGTTTACCATGAGGTAGAGAAGTTTTAGATCCTGATATTAAAATAGTTTCAAAGCCTATTTCATCAGCACCATTCATTTTTAAATAATATTCAAGTTTAGCGCATAATTCTTTTTCACTAACACCTATTTTTATATGAGGAACAAGTTCTTCAAGAGCTTTATCACTTATTTCACAAGCTTTTTTTATATAACTTTCTTCTAATTCATCTTTTATGTATCTTAAAGATTCTACAATACCGTCAGTACCTATAAGCTCTATATCTTCAAGTGTATTTTTTAGAGACTCATATCTGTCAAAGGTTATATTGCTTCTTTCAAAACCTAATTTTTTCACGTTATTTTCTCTACAAATATGATTAACTGCATTTACAAGATTCCTATCAAATAAATGCCAGTTGACTATTTCAAAGCCTACACATTCCTTTTGAGCTAACTCTGTGAATCTACCATCGGTTATAAGATAAAAATTATCCTTACAAGCTAAAACGAAGGCAGCTTCATCGGTGAACTTACTAATGTAGTTTACATTAGATTGTTTAGTTAAAAATATTGCGTCTAAATTATTTTTACTAATTAATGATGAAAGTCTTTCTATTCTTTTCATAGTTGTCCCCCTTAGATTTTAAGAAAATGTTTTCTTGGTTTTATTATAGCAATACTTAAATGAAAATTAAATATTTTGAAGAGAAACACTTGTTATGAGTAGTTAAAAAAAGATATTATATATATTATAGTTTTATTGAAGATAGTTTAAAGGAGTAGATTATGAACAGAGCTGAATTTTTAAAATACACAACTCGCAAAATGTCAAAGGGAGTAAATAAAGGTAGAAATTTTATTCTAAAGAGAATTTTAGAAAAAGTATTAGAAACTATATCTAAAATTCTAATAGTTCCACCTATTGTGTTTTCTGGTGTGATGATTGTGGGTATGTTAATATTAGTAGGTATGAGTATGTTTACTATAAATTTTTTACCTGATTTTGTTTACATGATAGATACGAGGTTAATATTAGGAACAATAGGTACTTTAGTAACATTAGGATTTATGTGTTTAAGTATAGTTGGATGGCCTATATATATAGTAGTATTAATAAGTGGAGTTTATTTCATAAGAGCATATAGAAAATTCATAAAAAATAATTACTTATATATAAAGGCAAATGATTTTGTAGATAGAGTATAACTTAATACTTTAAAAAATAAGTTAAAATATATATAATATAAAGAACGAGGTGATAATATGAAAAAAAGAGTAATGATCGGTATGAGTGGTGGGGTAGACAGTTCTGTTGCCGCATATCTTTTAAAAGAACAAGGCTATGATGTAATAGGTGTTACTATGAAGTTATGGCAAGATGATGATGATGAACTTGTAGAAAATGAAGGTGGTTGTTGTTCGTTAGCAGCCGTTGAAGATGCAAGAAGAGTTGCTGATAAAATAGGTATACCTTTTTATGTTTTAAACTTTAGTGATGTATTTAAGGAAAAAGTAATTGAGCCATTTATAGATGAATATTTAAATGGAAGAACTCCAAATCCTTGTATAGCTTGTAATAAACACATAAAATTTGATGATTTCTTTAATAAAGCACGTCAAATAGGATGTGATTATGTTGCTACAGGTCACTATGCTAAAATAGAAAAAGATGAAGAGACAGGCAGATATTCACTTAAAAAGTCTGTTACGGACAAAAAAGACCAGACTTATGCACTATATAACTTAACTCAAGAGCAATTAGAACATACTCTACTTCCAATAGGTGATTATGAAAAAGATAGAGTTAGAGAAATCGCAAAAGAAATTGGTATAGATGTTCATAATAAGCCAGATAGTCAAGAAATTTGTTTTGTAAAAGATAATGACTATGCAGGATATGTAAAAAAACATACGGATAAAAGAATTGATCCAGGATTTTTTGTAGATACTAAAGGAAATGTATTAGGAAAACATACAGGTATAATCAACTATACTATAGGACAAAGAAAAGGCCTTGGAATAGCTTTTGGAAAACCTACATTTGTTGTTGATATAGATCCTGTTAAAAATGTGGTTGTATTAGGAGATAATGAAGATATATTCTCAAATGCTTTAATTGCTAAAGATGTAAACTTAATATCTGTAGATGATATAAAAGAACCTATGAGAGTACAAGCTAAGATTAGATACTCAGCAAAACCATCAGATGCTACGGTAACTAAAGTAGGCGAAAATACTGTTAAAATAGTATTTGATCAACCTCAAAGGGCTATAACTAAAGGTCAATCAGTTGTTATGTATGATGGAGATAAGGTTGTAGGTGGCGGAATAATAGTAAAAAGCTTATAATAAAAATTCATTTTGATTATACACACAACGGCTATGTCTGTTGCTAAAAAAACTATTGATTATTTTAAGAAAATTTAGTAATATAACTATAATCAATAGAATATATAATTTTAAATACAATGAAAAGAAGTAGTAAATTAATTGATGCGTTACAGAGAGAGGGATATGGTGAGAGCCCTTATGATAAATTAGTTGAAGCAGTCTTGGAGTATCAGTTCTGAAACTAAGTAGGAATTGACGGTAGTTCCGTTATAACTTAAGGTTTTCCGAAGATACTGTAGATTTTTTACAGTAATTAGGGTGGTACCGCGAGATATATCCTCGCCCCTATAGTTATTATAGAGGCGAGGATTTTTTTATATATTAGGATTTTTAAATTGAAGAATCACATAAAACAGGAGGAAATTATAATGCAAAAAATGGGATTAAACGAAATAAGAAGTAAATTTTTAAACTTCTTTGAATCAAAGGGACATTTAGTTCAACCAAGTTATTCATTAGTGCCACACAATGACAAGAGTTTATTATTAATAAATGCAGGTATGGCTCCACTTAAAAACTATTTCTCAGGAACGGAGATTCCACCAAGTAAAAGAATGACTACATGCCAAAAGTGTGTAAGAACTGGTGATATAGAGAATGTAGGAGTTACGGCTAGACATGCAACATTATTTGAAATGCTTGGAAACTTCTCTTTTGGAGATTACTTCAAAGAGGAAACTTTAAAATGGGGATGGGAATTTGTTACACAACATTTAAACATACCTCAAGATAAAATATGGGTGAGTGTATATTTAGAAGATGATGAAGCTTTTGAAATATGGGAAAAAGAAATAGGTATACCAAAAGAAAGAATAGTAAGACTAGGTAAAGAAGATAACTTCTGGGAAATAGGTACTGGTGCTTGTGGACCATGTTCAGAGATACACTTTGACAGAGGTGAAGAATACGGATGTGATAACCCAGATTGTAAGCCAGGATGTGATTGTGATAGATATTTAGAGTTTTGGAACCATGTCTTCTCACAATTTAATAAAGATGAAGAAGGAAACTATAATTTATTAGAACATAAAAATATAGATACAGGTATGGGACTTGAGAGAATTGCTTGTATAATGCAAGAAGTTAACACTATATTTGATATAGATACTATAAAGCATATACTACATGCTGTTGAAAAAATGACTAATTCAACTTATGGAAAAGAATATAAAGTGGATAAATCTATAAGAATAATAACTGACCATATAAGAAGTGTAAGTTTCTTAGTTGCAGATGGAGTACTACCATCAAATGAAGGTAGAGGATATGTTCTTAGAAGATTACTTAGAAGAGCTGCACGTAATGGTAAGTTACTTGGTATGAAAGAGCCTTTCTTATATAAATTAGTTGATGAAGTTATAGCTGTAAGTGGAGAAGCTTATCCAGAATTAGTAGAAAAAGCAGAATATATCAAAAAAGTTATAAGAATAGAAGAAGAAAAATTCAATGAGACTATAGATAAAGGAAACGAAATATTAGTTTCATATATAGAAGAATTAAAAGCTAAGAATGAAAAAACTTTAAGTGGGGAAAATGCATTTAGATTATATGATACATATGGATTCCCTGTAGATTTAACTAAAGAAATATTAGAAGAAGAACATTTAGATATAGATGAAGCTGGCTTCCAATCTGAAATGGAAAAGCAAAGACAAACAGCTAGAGATGCTAGAGGAAATATGGACTCAGAAGCATGGAAAGAAGATGCTATAGCTAAGTTAGACAAAGATATCGTTACAAAATTTGAAGGATATGACACTTTATCTATAGAATCAACAATTAAGGGTATATCTAAGAATAACGAGCTAGTAACATCAGCTTGTGATGGTGATGAAATAATAGTAGTTCTTGATAAAACTGCATTTTATGCAGAAGGTGGAGGACAAGTTGGAGATAAAGGTCTTTTAGTTAACAAAAATGAAGACACTGTTATAGAAGTAATAGACACTAAAAAAGGACCAAATAACACTACAAAACATATATGTGTTGTTAAATCAGGAATGATAAATTTAGGAGATGTAGTATATACTAAGGTAGATAAAGAAGTAAGATTAGCTTCAGCTAGAAACCATAGTGCTACTCACATACTTCACAAGGTATTAAAAGAAGTATTAGGAGATCATGTTAACCAAGCAGGATCATTAGTTACGCCTGAAAGATTAAGATTTGACATAACTCACTTTGAAGCTATATCAAAAGATGAATTAAAACTTATAGAACAAAAAGTAAATGATGCAATATTTGAAGCTTTAGATGTAACTTGTGAAACTATGAGTATGATAGAAGCTGGTAAAAAAGGTGCTACTGCATTATTTGGAGAAAAATATGGAGATGAAGTAAGAGTTGTATCTATGGGTGATTTCTCTATGGAATTATGTGGAGGAACACATTTAACAAACACTGCACAAATAGGAATGTTTAAAATACTTTCTGAAGGTGGAGTTGCAGCTGGAGTAAGAAGAATAGAAGCTATAACTGGTAAAGAAGTATACAACTTCTTAAACAACAAGCAACATTTAATAAATGAAGTTTGTGGGGCTATAAAAGCTAAGGAAGATAACTTAACAGCTAGAGTTTCAAATTTATTAGATGAAACTAAAACTTTAACTAAAGAATTAAATGAAGTCAAAGCTAAAATGAGTTTACAATCTGCAGACTCTATATTAGACTCTAAAGTAGATATAAATGGAGTAAATATAGTTACTGCTAAGTTTGAAGATATGGATATGGATACACTTAGAAATACAGCTGATACACTAAGAGATAAATTATCTTCAGGTGTGGTAGTATTAGCAAATGTAGCAGGAGGAAAAATAAACTTTGTTGCTACAGCTACTAAGGATGTACTTGAAAAAGGAGTTCATGCTGGAAACATAGTTAGAGAAGTTGCTCAAACTGCTGGTGGAAAAGGTGGAGGAAGACCTAATATGGCACAAGCTGGTGCTCCAGATGTGACTAAGGTTGATGAAGCTTTAAATCATGCAAAAGATGTGTTAAAATCACAAGTAAAGTAATAAAACAAAAAACAAATAAAAATAAAATAAGATAGGGGTGTTGTAATATGAATGAAAATATGGATTATACAATGAAATTCGAAGGTATAACATCTGAACAAATGAGTGTTAGTGAGGCTATAGATTTAGTTTATGCTTCTCTTAAAGAAAAAGGCTACAACCCTATAAATCAAATTATAGGATATATTCTTTCAGGAGACTCTAGTTATATAACAAGTCATAACAATGCTAGAGGAATAATGAAAAAGTTTGAAAGAGATGAAATCTTAGAAGAGGTTATCACTTATTACTTGAATAATAGAAAGTAGGTCAATCTTATGACAAAAAAGATTGTATCCTTATTAACTATGTTGATAGTATTTATAAGTTCTATGTCTACGATTAGCTTTGCAGCTGAAAAAGGTAAAGTCATAGTTATTAATATGAACAGAACAAATTTAGAAGACATGCAAAGTGTAGATGCTTTAGGTAAAAAACTTGAAAAAGAAGGTTACATAGGTCTTATGAATATCAGAGGTGACCGAGGAAATGATGATAGAAGATCATATGCTGCTGTAGGAGCTGGAGGTAAAGTTACTTTGCCAAGTCAAAGCCTTATAAACTTTGAAGAAGCTAATAAAGCAAATAAAGTAGCATATAAAGCTGAAACAGGACATAAAGCTAAAAAAATAAATGATATGACTATAAACTATTCTCTAAGTGAAAACTTAGAGAATGGTTCTTATGGATCAAAATTAGGATCATTAGGACAAACTTTAGCTGATGAAAAATTAAAAACTTCTGTTATAGGTAACGCTGATAAAGTTAATAATGGAGAATTATTAAAGAATAGAAATATAGCTTTAATGGCCATGGACAACATAGGTAGAGTTGAAGATGGTAATGTAGACAATATAAATATGAAAGACAACACTATGCCTTATGGAATCAGCACTGATTATAATAAGTTAAAAAGTGAAACGAAAAAGTTTTATGAAAATAGTGATGTTTTATTTGTAGAGCTTGGAGATACATATAGATTAGATGAATATAAAAATTACCTAAATGATAAAACTTACAAAAATATGAAAGAAAATATATATAAAAATATAGATTCTTATTTAAACGAAGTTTTTAAAATGGTTAATGAAAATGATACAATTTATATAACATCAATGTTTCCAAGTAAAGAAGATTACACAAATCAAAAGAGATTATCACCTATAATTAAGTTTGATGGCTCTGGAAAAGGTGTTTTAAACTCAGCTACTACAAGAAGAGATGGAGTGGTTGGAAATATAGACATAGGAGTAGACATACTTTCTAAATTTGGGTTAAGAGATGAAGAAATGGTAGGTAAGAAATTTATAGAAATTGATAAAACGAACAATATAGATTTTATAAATCATGAGTTTGAAAAAATGGTTTCTATGTTAGGAATAAGAAGTACTATAGTTAATACATCTGTTGGGGTAGTTGCTGCAGCATGGATTGTATGCACTATACTATTATTATTTTTAAAAAATAAACTACCTAAAAAAGAAGTTGTTTTTAAAGTGTTAAAAGAAGTTATAAAGGTTGGAATTTTAATACCATTGGCATTTATAATATCGCCTATATTCAACTTCTCAACTCAAGCTAGTATAACGATGGGTATAGTTGGAACTCTGTTAACACTGTATATTATAGGTAAATTACTATTCAAAAATGATATAAGTTACATGGCAGCTTTTTCTGCAATCACGATAGTAGTAATAGTTATAGATTCCATATTTGGAACCCATTTAATGCAAAACAATATAATGAGTTATGATGCCATAATAGGTGCTAGGTATTATGGGGTAGGTAACGAATATGAAGGGATAACTATAGGATGTGCTATTTTTGCTCTTTCAGTATTAGTTAATTATAAAAAAATACCTAAGTGGATGGTAATTGTTTCTTTATTAATAGTATTAATAACTAGTGCTTATCCATCTATGGGTGCTAATGTTGGGGGTGCAATATCGGAATCGGTAGCATATGCTTTATTTGTACTACTTGTATTTGATATTAAAATGGATTTAAAAAAATCTGTTTTACTGGGACTAGTTCCCGTTATAATAGTATCTATATTTGCATTACTAGATATAGTTTCTAAAAGTCAATCGCATTTATCTGGATTTGTAAATCAAATTATTGTTAATGGTCCAGGTGCTATAATACAGACATTTGGTAGAAAAATACAAATGAATATAGATATAGCAACGAGTAATACATTTATTGTAATAGCATTAGTAATTGCAGGATTTATGACTAAGTTTATATTTAAGCCATCTAAGCACTTTAAAAAATTATCGGATAAGTATCCGTATATATTTAAAGGGTTTGTTGCATCTACTGTGGGATGTATAGTAACTTTGATAGTTAATGATTCAGGAATAGTGGCTGCATCTACAGCATCGATTTATATACTTATACCATTGTTGGTTATGAGTGTAAATATGATGATTTTTGATAAAGAATAAATCAGTGATAAAATTATGGGGGAGTAACTAATGGTTACTCCCCTAATTTTAAATATATGTATTTAGTAAAATATTATATGTTATATTGAGGTTGTTGTACTTTTTTATACATAATGTGTTGAAATTAGAGTAGAATAAGAATATAGTATATACATATAGTGAAAACTTAAGAAATTTGATTAATCAAGGAGAACTTAATGATATTAGACGGAAGAATAATGGGTCTTGATGTTGGAGATAAAACTATAGGAGTTGCAGTTAGCGATCTTATGGGAATTACTGCTCAAGGTGTTAAGACTGTTAGAAGAGTGGGTAAGAAGAAAGATATAGAAGAATTAAAAGCTATCATAAAAGAAAGACAAGTAAATAAAATAGTATCAGGGATGCCTAAAAATATGAATGGAACTATAGGTCCTCAGGGAGAAAAAGTTATAAAGTTTTGTGAACTTTTAGAGCAAGAAACTGGTATAAAGATAGAGTACTGGGATGAGAGATTATCTACAGTTGCTGCTGAGAGATCTTTAATAGAAGCAGATGTTAGAAGAGAAAAAAGAAAGAAAGTAATAGATATGCTAGCTGCTGTAATAATTTTACAAGGATACTTAGATAGCAAAAGAATTTTCTAAAACATATATAAAATAACGTAGATATACGTTATAATATATTTAAATAATTAAACTTTGAGGTGAATAACATGCAAGAAAACATAGTAAACTTAATAGACCAAGATGGAAACGAAATACAATTTGAAATAATATTAACTTTAGAAGCAGAAGGAAAAGAATATGCTATACTTATGCCTTTAGATGATAATGAAGCAGAAGAAGCTTTAATATTCAGAATTGATACAGATGAAGAAGGAGATATATTAACTCCTCTTGAAAATGACGAAGAGTATGAAACTGTTGTAGCAGTTTATAATACTTTAATGGAAGAAGAAGGACTAGACTACGACGAAGAATAATTAAAATTCAAAATTGTATAGTTTATAAATAGGAGTATCTAGATGATACTCCTTTTTTACATACTAAGAATATATAAATTATATGATTTATAATTTATATATTGATGCTTGAGCAAAATGAGTTTTTAAATAGGAGGGTTTTAATGATTAGTTATTTAGATTTGATAGTTGGGCTTATATTTTCTATATATTATTTCTATTTAGAAATAGTTTATAATGGAATGGCTTTTGATAAATTTTTTATAATTATAGGAATAGCATTGATAATTTATTATTTTATTAAAAATAAAATACACTTAGAAAAAAAATATATAAAAATATTTAATTTTATAATGGTTATATCAATATCGGTATTTTTACTTGTAGAATCAATCTTGATATTTTTCCCAAAATCAAATATTAAAGATGAATGTGATTACTTGGTAATACTAGGTGCTTCAGTTAAAAATACTACACCTAGCCTGACTTTAAGAGGACGATTAGATAAGGCTATAGAATACATTAAAAAAAGTAAAGATGATTGTTATATAGTTGTATCAGGAGGTCAAGGTAGCGA
Organism: Paraclostridium sp.; assembly: GCF_051657365.1. Lineage (NCBI taxonomy): Bacteria > Bacillati > Bacillota > Clostridia > Peptostreptococcales > Peptostreptococcaceae > Paraclostridium > Paraclostridium sp. The sequence goes on along the minus strand of NZ_JBOFKN010000170.1, from coordinate 13,381 downwards.
TGAAAATATATCTGAAGCTGAAGCTATGAAGAAATATTTAGTAGAACATAAAGTACCTAAAGATAAAATAATAATAGAGGATAAATCGACTAGTACATATGAAAACTTTAAATACAGTAAGGAAAAAATAGAACAACATAGCAATAAAAGTGTAAAAGATTTGAAAGTAAAAGTTGTAACTACAGATTTTCATAGTTTCAGGAGTTACATTTTAGCTAAAAAAAATGGATATAACAATGTCAATTTTTATTCAAGCAATTCTATAAGTCAGTTTATACCTGTTTATTATGCGAGAGAATTTTTTGCAACTATTAAAACTATAATATTTGATTTGGCATTAAATATATAGAAAATAATTCTAAATATTTACAAAAAAAGATTTAAATTTATTTATATGGTTAAAATAAAGTTAATGAATATGTAAGGGGAAATGAATATGAATAAATTTAAAAAATATTGTATAACTTTAAGTGCGGTAGTTTTAATTAGTTCTACTATAACCAATATATATGCTTTAAGCAATTATAATAAATTTACAAATCAAATAAGTGAAAAAAAGGTTGAAAATAGTGTAAATCAAGAGAAAATACAAAAAAGCAAAGATATATATAATATATTATTAATAGGTAGTGATTCTGAAAACTTCGATAAAATTGGAAGATCAGATTCTATGATGATATTAACTATAGACAACAAAAATAAAAATATTAAATTAACATCTCTAGCAAGAGATACATTAGTTAACATACCGGGACATGGATATGAAAAATTAACGCATGCATATGCTTATGGACAAGCGGAGTTACTCTTAGAGACACTTGAAAAAAATTTAAAAATAGAAATAAATGACTATATTGCTGTAAATTTTAATTCATTTATAGATTTAGTAGATATATTAGGCGGAGTAGAAATAGACATACATGAAAATGAAATAAGTCATTTAAATGATGTTATAGTTAATTCTTTTAATTTATCAAATAAAGAAGCTGAGGAACCTCAATTTATAAGAAATGATGGAAAACAGTTATTAAATGGATATCAAGCATTAGCATATGCAAGAATAAGGCAAATTGACAGTATATATGAAAGGGACCAAAGACAAAGAGATGTATTAAAAAGCATAGCTAATGAATTAATTGAATTACCTATTAATGATTATCCTAAGGTTATAAAACAAATGTTACCTTATTTAGATATTAATATATCAATACCTAAGTTAATTAAATTAGCAACAGCATCTAAGGAAATATATAATTATGATATAAAACAAATGGAATTTCCACTAGAAGAATATAGAGAATCAGGAAGATTAGCTAAAGATAATAGCTTTGTAGTAAAATGGAATAAAACAGAAAATTTGAAAATTTTGAAAAAATTTATATACAGCAAATAAAAACATTATTAAACAAACCTGATTTTGGGTATATTCATAAAAGTAGAGGTGATATCATCTTTACTTTTATTTAATTTAAAGTATTATAACTATGTACAATATTGACAAAATCAACGGTATGAATTAAAATAATTAATAAAGATTATCAGTTGAAAATAAAGGTGGTAAAGGTTTATGAGTCAAATGGATGTTTTAAAGGAAAAATTAAAAGAAACGGGATTTAAAATAACGCCGCAGAGAAGAGCGATCATAGAGACCTTATTAAAACATAAGGATAAACATTTAAGCAGTGAAGAAATATATGATTTAGTCAGAATTGATTGTCCAGAAATAGGACTAGCTACAGTTTATAGAACTATGCAATTATTAGATGAAGTAGGGGCAATTTCTAAATTGAATTTAGATGATGGCTGCATAAGATATGAAATTGACTTAGATGATTCAGATGCACATAATCATCATCATTTAATATGTAAAAACTGTGGAAAAATAATAGAAGTAAAAGAAGATTTATTAGATTCTATCGAATTAGAAATACAAAATTTATATAATTTTAGTATATTAGATCACGATCTTAAATTTTACGGATTATGCGAAGATTGTAAATAAAAAAGAGCTGTCTCAAATAAAGTAGTAAAAAATCTACTATAACGAGGCAGCTTCTTAAAATTTTATTAAAGTTAACAAAATTAAAAAGACTAAAAAAATAACGAAAATAATTTCTAAAATATTACTAAAATACCCTCCAACTCTTAAAAATCCAAGTGAAAATTTCTTTTCACTAATAGGATAAAAAAGTGGTATACCTGATTTTGTGAATATATCGCCTAAAAATAAATGAGATGCATATCCAATAGTTCCAAAAAAACATAAATTCGATATATTAGTTATTAATTCTATTTGTTTAAGTAAAAAACTAATTATTAAAATTGCTAATAAACTATGAGAAAGTTTTCTGTGTTTTAACCATGGAAATGATGCTAGTATAAGGCTAAATAATATAAAATAAAATTTACCATTAATTAGATATATAGAAATTGCTAATAATATAAATATTAGTGATAAAAATAATTTTCTTAAAAAACCATGTGTTATTTTAGCTTCTAGAATAATTATTGCTATGAAAGTTACTACAGAACTTACTAAAAAATTATTATTTATTTTGATAGATATTAAAAAAATTAGTATATTTATAGTATATATAACGATTTTATAAATTTTTTTCGAAACATTATGATTTAAAATTGTATTAGAGATAATAGAATTGGATGTGTCCAAATCAGGTAATATTGAGAATAAAGAACAAACTACAATATCCATAAGAGAAAGAGGTCTGTTAAATAGCATAGATGCTTGCAAAGAAGTTAGCACACCAATAGTGAAGTGAGTTTTACCACGCATTAGAACCTCCTGTAAATATTATAGTTTGAGAATACCAAAATAATTATAGTTTGTCAAAACAATACGGTAAATGTATTTTAAATATATCTTAAAATATAGTTCAAGTTGTGTTACAATTATAGTAACTGGTAAAGAGTGCGTGATTTGATATTATTTGTATAGTTAGTAAAAAACGTTTTAAAGTGCGAAAATTTAAAGTGCGAAAAGATATAGACAAAAGGAGATGATGCAATTGTTCAAAAAGAGTTTGAATAAAATAAAAGTTATGGCTCTGGGAGGGCTAAACGAAATCGGGAAGAACATGACTGTTATTGAATATAAAGATGAAATTATCGTTATAGATTCAGGGTTAAGTTTCCCAGAAGAAGAGATGCTAGGGGTAGATATAGTTATACCAGATATAACTTACTTAGTTAAAAACAAAGACAGAGTAAAGGGAATATTTATAACACATGGTCACGAGGATCATATAGGAGCGTTACCTTATGTATTAAAAAAGATAAATGTTCCGGTTTATGCTTCTAAACTTACTGTAGGTCTTATACAAGTTAAATTAAAAGAACATAAATTAAACCATGTTAATTTAAATGTTATAACTCCTCAACAAATTATAAACCTTAAGAACTTTGATATTGAGTTTTTAAAGGTAAATCATAGTATACCAGATGCTTGTGCTATAGCGGTTCATACAGATCAAGGAATAATATTCCATACAGGAGATTTCAAAATAGATTTAACTCCTATAGATGGAGAAGTTATGGACTTCCAAAGAATATGTGAACTAAGTAAAAAAGGTGTATTATTAATGCTTGCAGATAGTACAAACGTTGAAAAACCAGGGTATAATCCGTCAGAGAGAACTGTAGGTACAGGATTAGATGGATTATTTGCAAAAGCTAGCAATAGTAGAATAATAGTTGCTACATTTGCTTCTAATATACACAGACTACAACAAATTGTTAATGCAGCTCAAAAGTTTAATAGAAAAGTTGCAGTTTCAGGTAGATCTATGGTAAATGTTATGGGGGTAGCAAGAGAGTTAGGTTATATAGATATCGAAGATGAGATGATAATAGATTTAAATGATATCCATAAATATGAAGACAATGAACTAGTTATAATAACGACAGGATCTCAAGGAGAGCCTATGTCAGCACTTGCAAGAATGGCAGTTGCTGAACATAAAAAAGTAGAAATAAGACAAGGCGATTTAATAATAATATCTGCTCATCCAATACCAGGGAATGAAAAGCTTATATCTAAAGTTGTAAATAGTTTATTTGAAAAAGGTGCAGAAGTTGTATATGACGATGCAGCTGATATACATGTTTCAGGACATGCAAGACAAGAAGAATTAAAATTAATGCATAGATTAGTTGCTCCAAAATTCTTTATGCCAGCACATGGTGAATTTAGAATGTTGAAGAAACATGCAGAAATTGCAGAAGAATTAGGAATGCCAAGTCAAAACATATTTGTTATGAAAACTGGAGAAGTTTTAGAAATAGATAAAACTTCAGCAAAAGTTACATCTCATGTTCCAACTGGAAATGTGTTAGTTGATGGGCTTGGAGTTGGAGATGTTGGAAATATAGTATTAAGAGATAGAAAGCATTTATCAGAAGATGGTCTTATGATAGTTGTAGTTACTATATCTAAAGAAGATGGAAAAGTTTTAGCAGGACCAGATATAATATCTAGAGGATTCGTTTATGTAAGAGAATCTGAAGATTTAATGGATGGAGCTAAAACTGTAATTAAGAATGTATTAATAGCTTGCGAACAAAGTCATATAAAAGAGTGGGCTTATTTAAAAAATAACATAAAGGATAATCTAAAAGAGTACTTATATCAAAGAACTAAGAGAAATCCTATGATACTTCCTATTATAATGGAGGTATAAATAAAAAAGATTGAATATAATATATTATATTCAATCTTTTTTTATGGGAGGAAACATATGGGGGTTTATGATAGTACTACAAAGCTTGCAAGTGATATAAAAAGTAGCAAAGAATATAAAGATTTTAGAAAGTATATGAAAATTGTGAAAAACAATCCAAATTATGAAGTTATTTTGAGTAATCATAGAAGCGTACAGATGGAAATAAAATCTAAGAGTTTAAATGGAATAGGTATAGATAAAAAAACTTTAAGAATAGCTGAAGATTTAAAAAACACTATATCAAATAATAAAGATTTAAGTAAATATATAGAATGTGAATATAAATTTACATCTATGATGGAAAAAGTAAATAAAATTTTAGCATCTGCAGTATACGAAGATTACAATTAATCATTACTTGTACAATTTATATGAATTTATTTAGTCAATATGACCATAGCTGTGAAAACGTTTTTGAATTATACTTTAACTATATTAAATATAGTTGGGGGAGATTTAAATGGCAGAGGTAACTTTAAAGAGTATAGGAAAATCATATGATAATGGATATGAAGCTGTAAAGGATGTAAACATTGATATACAAGATAAAGAGTTTGTTGTTTTAGTAGGTCCATCAGGATGTGGAAAATCAACTACTTTAAGAATGATAGCAGGACTTGAAGAGATAAGCTCAGGGGAATTATATATAGGAGATAAAATAGTAAATGACGTAGCACCAAAAGACAGAGATATAGCTATGGTTTTCCAAAACTATGCTTTATATCCGCATTTAAGTGTTTATGAAAATATGGCATTTGCGCTTAAATTAAGAAAGATACCAAAAGCTGAAATAGATGCAAAAGTAAAAGAAGCAGCAAGAGTATTAGATTTAGAGCCAGTTTTAGATAGAAAGCCAAAAGCATTATCTGGAGGACAAAGACAGAGGGTTGCACTAGGTAGAGCTATAGTTAGAAATCCCAAAGTATTTTTAATGGATGAGCCTTTATCAAACTTAGATGCGAAGCTTAGGACAGCTATGAGAACGGAGATAACTAAACTTCATAAAAAACTTGGAACAACTTTTATATATGTAACACATGATCAGGTTGAAGCTATGACTATGGCAGATAGAATAGTTATAATGAAAGATGGTGTAATACAACAAATAGATACACCACAACAAGTATATGATAATCCAGCTAATATGTTTGTTGCAGGATTTATAGGCGCACCTCAAATGAATTTAATAGAGTGTGGTGTAGAAGAAGAAAATGGAATAGTATATGCTATGACTAAAGATTTTAAGATAGCATTAGATAAAAATAAATCTGAAGTATTAAAGAAAAATGGATATATAGGAAAAGAAATAGTTTTAGGTATAAGACCGGAAGATATCCATATAGAAGATGTATTTATAGACAATAGCCAAGATACTGTATTTGATGCTTTAGTAGACATAAGTGAGCTTATGGGTGCGGAAGTATACGCATATCTAAAGGTTGGAGGAAGAAGTGTTACAGCTAGGTTTGATTCAAGATATAATGTTAAGTACGGACAAAATTTAAAATTAGCATTAGATAAAAATAAAGTTCATGTATTTGACAAAGAAACTACTAAAACTATAAAATAATAAACTTAAAAAACTGTGAAACTAAGAATATACTTTAGTTTCGCAGTTTTTTAAATTATAATATATATAATAAAATTTAAATTGGCATGCTTATAGGGGATATGAGGTGAAACATTGAAGGGGCTAACAGATTTTTTTGAAGAACAGATAGGAAAAAAAGTTAACTTGTATAAATACAAGGGTGATGAAGTACTAAAAAAAGCACAACAGTTAGTAGTTTGGAATAATGAAAAATATATTATAGAGATTTTAGAAAACAATATAAATCACAATTTAAAGGGGAACTTTTATTTAATTTATCAAAATAACAAAAATGAAGATATTTTAAATCAGGTATTTAAAAGTTTGTATGAAGAGATAAACATAATAAATTATAAAAATAATTATATTTTAAATACTAATGAGCAAGATTTAATAAATCAATTTACACCACAAATTGTAGAGACAGAAACATATGAAAAAACATATATAATGAACTTGGGCAAGATAGAGAGTAGGGAAGAGTTTGACTTAAAAATTGATTTAAGTAATAAATTAAAAAAATATATATTTAGAGAACAAAGTGATAGAAAATATTTTGATATATATGATTTAGCTTTATACAATTTGATAGATTTAGTTAGCAAAGATAAGGTTTATCCTATTTTATTTGATTATACATTAATAGATAAAATAGATAACTTAGTTCTAGAAACAGGAATAGCATTTATAGAAAATGGGTTTAATATATCTAAGACATCTAATAATATATATCTTCATAGAAATACCCTTATATATAGATTAGATAAGATAAAAGATGTATTAGGGATGGATATAAAAAACTTTAATGAAGCATGTGTTTATTATGTAATAGTAAAAGCTTATTTAATGAATAAAAATTTATAAAATGTTGGTGAGTACATGAAAGTTATAGTTATGAAAGTTAAGTTAAGAGCAAATTGGGTTCACTCTCTTAAAGAAAAAAGAATGGTAATAAAGAGCCTTATTAAAAAAGTTCAAAATACATTTAATGTTTCTGTTAGTGAAATTGAAAATCAAGATATTCATCAAAGTTTAGTAATTGGTATAAGTGGAGTGTGTATAGATAATAAGCAAGCAGATTCTACAATTGATAATATAACTAACTTTATTTATGAAAATACAGATGCGGAAATAGTCACTATAGATACTACTACTGATGTTTATTAAATACTTCGAATAAAATTAGGTAAAATGTGAAAAAATAGTATCAAATAAAACATCAAGAGGTGAAAGTAATGAGACGATTTACCAGTATAGTTTTAGCTATGGTGATGGTTGTTATGGCTTTTGGAAGCAAAACATTTGCAAATGATAAAAAAACTCAAGCGCCTATAAACTTATCATCTAAGTCTGCTATATTAATGGATGTAGGCAGTGGACAGATACTATTTGAAAAAAACCCACATGAAAAACTTCCTCCAGCAAGTGTTACAAAAGTAATGACTATGTTACTTGCAGTTGAAGCTTTAGACAACGGAAAGATTAAATTAGATGATGAAGTTCAAATAAGTGAGAGAGCATCAGAAATGGGAGGAAGTCAAATATTTTTAGAACCAGGAGAAACACAAAAGGTAGATGATCTTTTAAAAGGTATAGCTGTTGCATCTGCAAATGATGCTTGTGTAGCTATGGCAGAGTTTGTAGCTGGAAGTGAAGAAGAGTTCGTGGCTATGATGAATGCAAAAGCTAAAGAATTAGGAATGAAAGATACCAATTTTGCAAACACAAATGGATTACCAGTAGACAATCATTATACATCAGCAAATGATATTGCAATAATGTCTAAAGAATTGTTAAAACATGAAAAAATAACTAAATATCTAACAACTTGGATGGATCAAATAGTAGTAGGTAAAAAGAGAGTAGCTATAGGACTTGCGAATACAAACAAGATGATAAAACATTACCAAGGTGCTACGGGAGTTAAAACAGGATTTACACAAGAAGCAAAATATTGTTTATCAGCATCAGCTAAAAGAGGTGAAACTCATTTAGTTGCAGCTACTTTAGGATCACCAACTACACAAGAAAGATTTAAAGATGCATCCTCTCTTTTAAGTTATGGTTTTGCAAATTATGAAAGTGTAAAATTATGTTCTAAAGGAGATACAATAGCAACTTTAACACTTGATAAAGCACAGGATAATAAAGTTAATTTAATTGCAAAAGAAGATTTAAGTGCTCTTATTAAAAAAGGTGAAAGTAAGGACTTTACTAAGAAAATAGATGTAGACAAAAATTTAAAATTACCTGTACAAGCAGGTACTAAATTAGGAAGTATAAGTATTTATAAAGGTGATAAACAAGTAGGAAAAGTTGACCTTATAAATGAAAAAGATATAAATAAAGCAAGTTACTTTAAAATGTTTGAAAGAGTTATTGATAGTATATTTTAAATAAAAGACCTAGTTTATCTAGGTCTTTTGTTATTTTAATCTTAATTTGATTATAAGTATATATATTGTTATAATAATATTAAAACTTAAAAAATAGGAGAGAAATGAATGAATATGTTAAGCCAGTTTTTAGTAACTGCAGTAGGTATAGCAGTAGCTATATCTGTTCATGAATTTGGGCATGCATATGTAGCACATCTTTTAGGTGATGATACAGCGAAAATGAGTGGAAGAATGACCCTAGACCCTATGAAGCATGTAGACCCATTAGGGCTTATAATGCTTATAGTAGCTCACTTTGGTTGGGCTAAGCCAGTTCCAGTAAACCCAAATAACTTTAAAAATTATAAGCTTGGGAACTTAATTGTTTCATTAGCAGGTCCTTTATTTAATGTTATAACAGCTATAATAGTTGTAAATCTTATTGGAATTGTTAAATTAGAAGCGCTACAGCTTATATTAAATAGTATATTCGTGTATAGTATGGGATTTGCAGCATTTAATCTTTTACCACTACCACCACTTGATGGATGGGGTATAGTATCGAGTTTTATACCGCCTAAATATTATGAGGCTGTTTACAAGTATGAGAGTATGAGTACTATTATATTTATATTTTTAATTCTAACAAACTTCCATGTAATAATATTAAATCCTATAATGCATGTATTATATAGTATAGTTAATATATTTGTAATATAGCGGACAATTTTATATAAAATAGAGGTAATTTATGAAGTATAGTGTACAACTTAAGGTATATGAAGGGCCACTAGATCTTCTATATGATCTTATAGCCAAACATAAAATAGATATAAAGGATATATCTATTATAGAAATAACAAAGCAATATTTAGCTTATTTAGATATGCTTGAAGAGTTTGATTTAGAAATAGCAAGTGAATTTATAACAATGGCATCTAAACTTTTACAAATAAAATCTAAGTATTTATTATATAAACAAAGAGATGATGAAGAAGAAGAAGATCCAAGACTTGAACTTATGGAAAAACTTGTAGAGTATAAGAAATTTAAAAATGCCACAGAAGATTTGAAAAATAATGTAACTTATATTGAAGATGTATTTTATAGAACAAAAGAAGAAGTAGTAATAGATGAAAATTTAGATTTAGATACTATATCTTTAGATGCAATAGTAAAAATACTTCCACATATATTAAAAGTTAAAAAAGAAGAGTTAGAAGAAATAAAAGATGATAAGTTAAACAAAATTGTTAGAACTCGTATTATATCTGTTGAGGAAAAGATGCACTATGTAAGAGATATTATAAAAGAAAAAGAAGATATTAGATTTACAAGTTTAATATGCAACTATGAAAAAAATGAAATAATAGCAACATTTTTATCTGTATTAGAACTTATAAAAACGAATGAAATATTTGTTGTTCAGGACTTATTCTTTGAAGATATCTTAATAAAGAGAAATATGGAGAGTTAACATGAGACGTGATGAGATAAGAAATATTATAGAAGCTATAATGTTTGCATATAGTGAACCTATAAGTATAAAAGAATTAAATGAAGCAATAAATGAAGAGCTTTCTTCAAAAGAAATAGAAATAATGTTAAACAGCTTAATTGAAGAGTATAAAGAAAATAACAGAGGCATCCAAATTATAAAATTACAGGATAGATACCAAATGTGTACAAATAAAGAGTATTCAATTTTTGTAAAAAATATGTTAGAGCCCAAAAGAAAAAAAACTTTAAGCCAAGCTACTTTAGAAACATTAACTATAATAGCTTATAAACAACCTGTAACAAAAGTAGAATTAGAAGAAATAAGAGGAGTTAAAAGTGATAAAGTAATACAAACTCTTCTTGAAAATGAACTTATTTATGAAGCAGGAAGATTAGATAAGATAGGTAAACCTATAATTTATAAAACTACTAATGAGTTTTTAAAATTACTAAATATAGAAAAATTAGAGGATTTACCACCCATTGAAAATTATGAAAAAGAATAAATATAAAAGAGTAGATGAAGATTAAATTGTTTATTTAATTAGCATCTACTTTTTTTATTTGAATTTTAAGTATGAATAAATAAAATCAGTCAAGTTAAACTAATTTTAATGAATAGTTTTGAAAAAATGGAAAATAATATAAATATGAATTATAAAGATTTAATAATTATTTTACTTTCTTTGATTATGTTTTTTTTACCTATTGTATTAATAATAAGTTTCATTTTAAGTAGAAGTATTCATTTAATAGTAAGTGCAAATGTAAAAAATTCAAATGCAGAGATAAAAGTATCTTTTAGATGCTTTTTTGATTTGATAAACATAACAAAAACGATTTACCCTATAAGTAAAGATGATAATAAACAAACAAATAATCAAAATAAGGAGGAGAAAGGCGATTCAAAGAAAATTGACTTAAAGAAAATAGAATTAGAAAATTTATTAGTTATATATAGAATTAGTAAAAAAATTAAAATAAGCGAAATACATTCAAATTTAAGTTATGGTAGTGAAAACATATATTTTACTTCATTTATATATGTATTAATTAATATGTTTTATGGCAATATAATCAATTATTTCAATCCAGAGAAAATGTACTTAAAAGTAACTCCCTCGTATACAAAAAACTACTTAGAGTATACGGGATTATTACATATAAGCCCAACTATAAGCGATTTAATTAGCTTAATTAGAGGAATATTAAAAATTTATATTAAAATTAGAAAATATAAAAAAGTGAAATATGACAAGGAGGATAATAGCAATGAGATCAGCAAGTTCAATAAAAAATCTAATGGATACAACACTTGATTCTATAAGAACTACAATTGACGCAAATACTATTATTGGAGATCCGATAAAAGCTGAGAATACAGTTGTAGTACCTATATCAAAGGTTACCATAGGGTTTGGGATAGGTGGAGGAGAATATTCAAGAGGTCAAGATAATAGGAAAAAAGATGAAAATAATAATGATGATTCAAATTTTGCTGGAGGTAGTGCTGGAGCTATTACAATACAGCCAGTGGCATTTGTTGTTGTTGAAAATGGAGAAACAAGACTTATGAGCTTAGATCATAATATAAACATGGTAGACAATATTTTAAGTGTAACCCCTAGAGTATTAGAAAAAATTCAAAAGTTAAAAATTAATGGTGAAGAAAATAAAAATAATAAAGATTGCTAGAAAATATAAATAAAAGCTATAGAAATTAATGGATATATTTCTATGGCTTTTATTTATGTTATAAAAAATGATATAGTTTATATATAGTTATAACTTATTTATATGTATAATTAAGGTCAAAATGTTTTGATTATAAGAGGTTAGATCTAATTAGAAACTAATATATAAATATTTCATATAGAAAATATTTTATAACTAAATAATTTGTAACTTAAAAAATTAGAAAAATAATAGTATAATATAGATAGGGTTAATAAAAAATGCGTTGTATAATCAAGAGAGGTGAGCAAATGGATAATAAAGATATATCAAAACTGATGCTACAAAGTATGAATAGTTATCAAAATTTAATTAAAACTACGAATACAGATAGATATAAAATAGGTAAAGTATTAACTAAAAAACAATTTTTTACATTAGTAGAAATACAAAAATTAGGTAAGATTGAACTGAAAAATTTAAGCAAAGAGCTATATGTTTCGACTTCAAGTTTATGCATACTTTTAAATAAGTTAGTAGAACTAGGTTATGTGTATAGAGAAGAAGATGTAAAGGACAGAAGAAATACTTTTTACGGGATAACAGAAGAAGGAGAGCTTATAGCTAATCAGGAAGTTGAAAAATTTATGCAAATAATAAATGATAAAATAGATACATTAGATTTAGAAAAAAAGAAAGAATTAAAAGAAAGCTTGCAAAATACTATAAATATAATGAAAGATATAATATAGTAAATATAATTAAAAGATTATTTTATTTATCCAATTCGCTACAAGGTTAGGTAAATTGTGGTATAATTAAGATACCTAAGATTTTAAATTTTCTTCTTACATAAAAAGTGTATACTTTAACTCGCTAGTAAGCGAGTTTTTTTTTGCATAATCTGAAAATTTCGAAAAAACATATAATATATATGATATAATTAATATATAAATATTTAAAATTCAATGGGGTGAATTTATGGGGGATAGTAATATAAATTATACGGAGAAAAATTTCCAAATATATACGGATATGGTTAAATACATAAGAAACTTAAGAATGTTAGAAGCACACAAGAGGAGAATTAGCCAAAAACTTTATAATATGTATGTGAATTTAAGTTCTAAGGATATTGATTTAGAAAATTATGTAGTTAATCCAAAAGAATTTTGTGATAAATTATGTGAAGACTATGTAAATAATACATCAATACATATAGTATATTTAGAAACTATTAAAAAATTTTGCATAGTTGTTGCTGTACTTGCTTTAGGTTGTGATATATTTTTAGACAAGCCATTAGTAAGCAAATATTTTGTTTATATATTGTTAGGTGCATTTATAATTTCTTTATTACTTACATATTTGAAAATGTATAGATCAAAAAAGTATGGATTAAATGAAGAACCTTTAAAATATAAAATTATATATAATATAACAGCTTTGATTTTGATTGTACCTATGTTTATATTAAAGGGAGATATAAAATCAAATGG
>NZ_JBOFKN010000169.1:0-1203 GCF_051657365.1 Paraclostridium sp. | reverse complement strand
AACGAGCGACAGTCATTATTGTTCCGTCAGCCCGTGTGTATTCGGTGCGCTTTCTCTGCTCCACCTTGCGGCGCAGTTCTTCACTGGCTGGATCGCCGAACAGCACCCAGCGGTCAATCAGATAGGACTCTTCGCCGACGCACCACCCAACCGTGTAACCCTCAACACGATCATCCTGCCAGTCAGCGCCACCAGTAATGTAGACGACCGGTTCGGGGACTTGAGCGGCGTATACTTCGCGCCGACCATATAACCCTTCCCATTGTGGCCTTGCGCCTTGATCCTCTTCCCAAGTCTCACCCAGCGTGGTGTTGGTAAACGTCTTAAATTTCCCGTAATCACCCTTGGCTTTGTAAAACTCACGAACAATATTTACCCACGTGGTGAATGGGCTGTATGCAGTCCAAACGTGAAACGTCACGCTTACCGGCGGCTCAATGAGAAAATCATCAGAGCCATACCAATCGATACCGTCCTCAGTCCATATGCCGGTGCGCTCGCATATCCAACGGCCACCAGACTGATCGAGCTCGTGCTGCAGGATAAAGCAGCCGTTATGCTCACACTGGTAATACGCAGTTTCTGGCTTTCGGCTTTCCCACTTGATACCGAAACCACAATCAGTGCCGCCCCACTTTAGGTCTTGCAGCTCTCCGCAGTGTGGGCACGGAACGTGAAACCGCATGAAGTGCGGAGACTCACTCGCAGCACGCTCAATCTGACACTTGCCGCGGATTTTTGGTGTGGACCCTCGAATAGACTTTGGCCACGTTGAGCCTTCCAGTCGCTTATCACCCAGTGATGTTGGCGAACCTTCTTTCTCCACATCCTCATCGAATGCAGCCAGCTCATCATAAATACCGAAATCAACTGACTTTTCGCGGTAGTTCTTTGCTGCTTTACCGCCGAGACACCACAGACCTCGACCATTAGAAAAGCGCTTCGCTGATAACGTGCTATCTCGGTGTTTTTTCCCGTACCAAGGAGCAAGAGCCATCAGCGGGGGCACATCCCGTATCGTTGGTTCGATATGGGTTTTCATGAAGTTTTCGGCATCGCCATCAGTTGGCTGCCACAAAATACCGTTACGCTGCTTGTGCTCAATGAGGTATGCCACTACACCGAGTAGCATTTTCGAGTAACCGACACGCGCCGATTTAACTAGGTTAACTTCGCGAATGTAGTCAGAACCCATCGCGTTCA
>NZ_JBOFKN010000168.1:0-1940 GCF_051657365.1 Paraclostridium sp. | reverse complement strand
GCAGAAGATACCATTTTAATAGAAAAAATCTTAAAAATTATATTTGAGAAAAGACATAATCAATTACCAACAAATAAATATATTGAGCAGTATATACCAAAAAGAATTTGTAATGATGTATATTTTTATGATTATTTTGGAGAAGAGTTTAAAATAAAAAATATAAGTAAAAAAATTCAAAATGAAATGATGAACATAAATACAGAAGAGAAATTTGTAAATTATTTATCTGAAGTTAATAAATTAGAAATAATAACAGAGATAATTTTAAATACATCAGAGTTTATTATTTATAATAATTGTGAAAAAACAAGAGGAATTCATTTAATAAACTTATTAGAAAGGTATGTAGTAAATAATGAAAAAAAATTTGACAATACAGTTATTTTAAAAAATAAAATAAAAGAAATATTACTAAAAGATAAACTTGAAAATCAAGCGTGGAGTAATGGTATTTATGGACAAAATGGATTTGAAATAAATAAATTAGAAATGAAAACATTAATACCTGTAAAAATTTTACTGAACCAACTTTGTAGCAGTGAAGAGATTAGACAGATAGTTCAAATTTATATAATAAAGACTATAGATGAAAATAGTTCTATTGTTGAATACATAAATGATTTAACAAATGATCTAAAAGAATACCATGAAACATATTATTTAGAAATAATATATGGATTACAAAATGGAGAAGAAATAATTAGAAAAAATAAAAAAGAGTTGTTACAAGTAAAACAAATGATTAGAGAAGTGATAAATCATGAATATTCTGATAATACTCAATTAAGAGAAATAATAAGAATATTAGAAGAGTAAAGTTATTATAAATTTATTAAAAAAGGTGTCATTATAGACACCTTTTTTTGTTACCTAATATAAATATTTTTTAGGAGGTAACAAAATTATGAAAAATTTAGTTGATGAGGAAGTTAAATCAGGAATAGAGGAGAGAGAATTAGTTCTTGAATTAATGCATGATATGGTTGAGAAAATATTATCACCTAGAGAGTTTGAGGTGTATGTATTGAGTAAGAGAATGAAGCCAAGACATATAGCTGAGAAGTTAGGTTTAAAATCACAGACAGTTAGAAATCAAATAAATAATATAAAGAATAAAATAAAAGATCATGAAGAGTGGTTAAAAGAGAAAATGGATGTAAGAGGACTATCGATATAGCTCTTTTTTTTATAAATAAAAAAGCCACCTATTTAATAAATAAGATGACTTTTAACACAAAATATAAAAGGTTGAGATAGTTAGCACTAGGTTACCAGCCTTTCACTGCTTCGTATCCCTCTTATACATTAAAAATATAATATTTTAATCAAAAAGTAAAGAAATTTTAAAAAACGTACTATGTTTTTGTAGTACAAAATCCCATAGAGTGAGAGAGTAAATATTCGGAGGAATTTTATGGCAAGAAGTAGAGAGCCTACCAAAGAGAATGCAAAAAAACTTTATGAGGAAGGTTTTGGGAGTCTATCTCAAATAGCAAAGGAATTAAATTTATCTCTGAACACTTTAAAAAGTTGGAGAACAAGAGACAAAAAAGAAGGTAAAGAATGGGTGCAAAAAGGTGCACCCAAATCTGCACCCGACACTGGGGTGCAACCATCAAGAAAGGCAAAATTAAAAGAAGCCAAATCCATAGTTGTAAATGGTGGAACTTTAAAAGAAGCAAGTGAAAAGACAGGCATTAAAGAAAGCACTTTGATGAATCATAGTGTTCGTGAGAATTGGATGTCTAAACAGAAAGATTACCTAGAAAGACTTTATGGAAGGTTAAGGGATGAACGAGGACAAGAACATATTCAAAGAAGACTAGAGAGTATAGACTTTCTAAATTGGATTCAGAAAAAGAGTATGAACTTAGGAACAAGTTTATCTCCGATAGCTTTAGATGAAAGTTTAAAAGGTTATCAAAGATTGGCTAACA
>NZ_JBOFKN010000167.1:0-7363 GCF_051657365.1 Paraclostridium sp. | reverse complement strand
AAGCAGGTACTGGGAATGTACCTGCTTATTTTTAAATTAGAAAATTTTTTCATCAATTTGAGAGAAAATTGATGAGCATTAAAAGTTCAGTAATTGAATTATATATTAAATCCCTTATTTTGTCGAACTTTTAACTGGTTAACTTGTGTTCGTTATTTGATTATTTTTTATATTTTTCTTAACTTTTGTATACTTTTTACTAGTCTTTAATTATAGTTCCTTGATAAATTCTTTCACTTCTAACACCTGGTTTTATTTCTCCATTTATCGAATAGATTGTATCTCCAACTTTTACAAGCCCTTCTCCACATGGAGCCATAAATGGCACTTGTCCTATTGATTTCCAAGTATTATTAGTTGCGTCATACACTAACATATCCTTATTCCAATTAAAGTCTTGTGGATCCATAGTAAAATAGTTATGTCTATATTTTTCTAGCTCTTTACCTTTTAATGACCCTAATTTAAGATTTGCATCATCCCAAACATCCTTATTAAATCCACCGATTACTAACATCTCATTATTATTTAATTTTACAGAGTTAGCACCTAAAAGAGATATCCCTTTATTTTTTAACTCTACATCTTTTACTTTTACCCATGTATCTTTAGCAAAGTTATATGCATAACCATCTGTAAATGCTACACCTGTTCCTCCACCAAATACATACAAAAGATCCTCTGAACCATTATTTAAAATTTGTCCAACTGGTTGACTTCTTTCTGTTCCCGGGAACATTTTTAAAGCTGTTGTTTTTCCAGTTGTTAAATTATATTTATAAAAATTCTTACTATCTTTTCCATCCTGCTTTCCACTTACAATATATATATCATCACCACGTAATACTGCTACTCCACTATGATAATTAAATGGTAATGTTCCTATTGTTTTAACTACAACATCTGTTTTATCAGCATTTAAAGTTATAAATAGTATCTCATTTGAAACACCTGTTTGATATGTTCCGCCAACATAGTAGATTCCCTTGTCTGTAGATATTGCTGTTCCATACCCTATCTCTTTTGGTAGTTGAGTGTGCTTAACTAACTCTAAACCATTTTTTACTTTTTTCATTAAATATAGATCTGAATAAACTACCTTTGGTCCACCCTCAAGAACTGATTTATGTGGGAAATTTGCTCCACCAGCTACAACTACATAATCACCTATATTTCCAGCTAAAGGTCCTGCTACCCCTTTTTGTACCTCATAACCTTTTGGAACTGGTAAGTCCTTAACATATTTCCAAGCTACATCTGTATTTGTACTAGTTTTTGTTGTAGCTCCAGAACATCCCGTTAATATTAAAGTTGCTAACGATAACCCTAACATAATTTTTTTCATAATACCCCTCCTCGTTATTAGTTTCAGTATTTTTATATACTTTATCCTTTTTATTTTGTCAAATTTTTTTCTAGGTGTTTTTATATTTATCTTGGTTTTTTTATATTTTTATACTATAATTTAGAATAGTATTTAAAAAATTTAACAACATTCTAGGAGAGTTTAATGAATTATTTTTTACATAAAGATTTTATAATTTCTGAAAAGAATAAAATTAGAATAAACAGATATTTTCAAAGTATAAAAACTATTGAAACTATTGTTTTTTTAAAAAACAAAGAGTATAAAGCTATTGTTGATGTTGAAAGTTTTCTTCATTTAACAAATTTTGATTGTTTTAACTGCTTAACTAACTGTTGTGTGCAGTTTCCATATGAGTTTAATAAAAAATCTAGAAAAGTTATAATCGAGAATTTAAAAGAGTATGATAATTTAACGAAAGCTGTTTCTATATTAAAAACCGAGGGTTTGATGGAAAGCGAAATTATTTCCTCAATAAAAAAGGATAAAATGCTTATTCCAGATGAGCATGTAAATACTACTTTTGATAGATGTACTTGCTCATGTGTTCACGTTGATAGACATCTTTGTGCTATTCATAAAATATGTATTGACCAAAACTTCTCTTTAGAAGAGATTATTGATACAAAACCACTTTGGTGTTCTATATATCCATTAGAAATTATTCAAGAAGAGGATACACTATATATCTTTGTTCCAACTAAAAAGAATAACTATTTAGCTATGAATGATTCAGATTTTCCATGTATGGATATTGAAAAATCTACATCTCCATACTTTAGAAGAGAAAATCCTATCGGTTTCAAACTTGATGAGTACCAACCTTTTGTATCATCTTATTACTCAATTTTAAAATATATTTTAGGGGATATATTCATTCAAGATCTCACTAAAACTCTTAATTTGAAAAATTCCAAATCAGATGAATTTCAATATATACAAAAAATATAAAAAGACCAGATTAACTCTGGTCCTTATATTTTTTCAAGAAATGGTTTTAACTTTAACTTATCATATTTTGTTATAGGAAAATTAAACTCTACCAATTTCTCCTCTATGTTATACCTAGAAAAATCTATATCTTCAAATGTTATAATAATTTTAGGATTTTTTTCATTTAAAAATTCTTCTAAATCAAAATATGAAACCAATTCATATTTTCCACTTCCTCTTTTAAGCCCTATATCTTCACACAAATCTACAATCATATCTCTATGTAAAAAATTATACACTATTGCAAAATCTTTTGTTTGTTCAATTTTACTTTTATTCTCTATATAGATACTACTTAAAAAGGTCATTGTCAAATTAGCTAAATCAAAACTATCAATCTCTTTAAAATAATTTTTTAATAATTCCGATATTTCTTTATAGGGAATTAAATAAGCTTTTCCAATAGCATTATTAAATATATAAAACTCATTTATATTAAATTCTTGTTTATAATCTCTGACTATAATTATAACCATAATTCTTATTAAAAAATCTTTTGATATAAAAATATTAGTTTTCATATTTTTCTCAATATATTTAATTAATTTTTTTGCTTCTTTAGCTTTTTCAGGATATAATTTCACTAAATTTCCTTTATATCTTTTTTTGTAAGTATCTATTATCTGATTTATCTCAAAATTACTATATAATAGTGTTTTTTTCAAAAACTCTATAAATGCTTTATCTCCTTTAGCTTCTTTTAAATTAATATCTATACTAAAATCTTTATAATTTTTTCTTAAAATAGCTATATAAGATTTAACTTCTAAATTTAAAAAAGCAAAACTATTATCTGGAATATTCATAAAACCAAACATCTCTTTTATTAATTTGTGTATTTTATATTCTCTCTTTAAATGTTCAAACTCTAAAAATATAATATCAAATATTTTTGGAAGATATCTTTGCTCAATAAATATTTTTATTAAATATAATTTAAAAAAACTTCTTTTATCACTCTCTTTACCTTCCAACACAATTCCATATCTAGTAAGATTTTTTATCTCTAAGTGAAATTTTTCTAAAATCTCTTTAAGTTCATTTAAATCATTTGTTAATGTTCTTCTTGTTACACCTATCTCTTCACTTATTTGGCTAAGATTTATTGTATCTGTTTTTAAAAATTTTAAAATCACATACATCTGCCTTTCCTCTGGAGTTAAACTCTGTTTTTTTCTAAGCTTTTCTATTATTTTAGGTATACTATTTAATTTATTATGAATATTTTCTATAGATTCCTCTTCAACTAAACACTCTAAATCTTTTATATATCTTTTAATTTTAAATTCTGAAATACTAAGAATTTCTGATAACTCTCCAATTGAATAAATATTTCTTTTTAAACAATACATAATTTTAAAGTGTATTGATGTTACATTCATAAACCTTCCCCTCTTTCTACATACCTAAATTAAACTACTTAATCCTTTCTCTATAGCTTTTTTATCTATTTTCTCTAACACTCTCAAATAATTAAATGAAGATATTTTTTCAACATTTGAATCTTGATATTTTTCATCACTTAATATTAAATCATAATGATTAATGCAATTTGAATAATTGAATCTTAAGTGAAACGATGGTTTTATATCAATTTTTATGTGGGGTATCTGTTTTTCTAAATTTTCTTTTAAATAAAAATCATGTGGTAGTATTATTTCATTAAAAAGAAGTAAAATATTATTTATATCTTTTCTATTCTTTTCTATCAAAATTTTTTTTATTATACCTAATACAACAATTTTATCATAGAAATATATTTTAAGATTTGTTTTTATTAAAATTTCATCTAGGATTTTTAGTAATCTCTTATCATCATTATTAAGTTTAGAAGAATGTACTTTTAAAATATTATTTTCATATTTAAATAAAGACATATATAGCTTTTTCAGTAGAAGTTCTTTAAATCCTTTTTCTATATTTTCTATATTTAATTGTTTTTTTAACTCTTTCATTAATATCTTTGCTCGCTCTATTACTCCTTGCTCAAAAAAGTTTTCTTTATTTTTTAAATTTAATAAAAATGAGAAAATCTGTTGTTTGTAACTCTCTGAATAGTTTCCTAACTCTTTTTCTACCATATTTTTTATATTTATATATTCATCTAAATTATTATAAGTATTTCCAAATGAAAATCCCTCAAAAGTATCCACACAAATTTTTAAAGCTAAGGAAAACGCTATTATAAATTTAGTTGATGCAACTTCTGAAAAAGTAAATATTTTATAAAGTTTTTCTGAAAGTTCATTAATTTGAGAGTCTTTAAAAAGATTATAATAAATTGTCGATGAAGATATTGAAAAATCAGTTTTTACAAACAGTTTTATAAGTTTCTTACAAAATAGATTTTTATCTTGAAGAGACAAATGAATTAAACGAAGTCCCTTTGCATTTTCATACTTATAACTACTATTATTTTCTGCTAAAATATTTTTTACAACTAAAAAATATCTATTTATGGAACTTCTCGATATTTGAAATTCATTTTTTTCAGCCTCTAAATTTATGAAACCTTTAAAAATAAATTTTAAATATAAATAATCAATAATATCTTCTGAGCTCATAAACTCTTTTCCATTTAATATATATAACCACTGTTCATTATTTAGACTTAACTGATACTTTCCGTCTTTTAGCTCTATTTGATTTAAGTTTAAATCTTTTAAGCTTATATTTAATTGTGATATATTTTTAGATAACGTTTTACTATCTACATCTAAATACAACGCTAAATCATTTTGTGAAAAACGCCCATGATACAATAAGTTTAATATTCCTACATTTGTAGTATTCAAATTAATCACCTCCCGAGGGTAAATTTTAACACAATTAATATAAAAAAAATATATGAAAAATTTAAATATTTATAACACAAAAACTTCTACATAGTCTGTTTTTTAAGTTTTTAAGTAATAAAAAAAGATCCAAAACTGGATCTTTTAAACTCTTACTTTATTTAATATATTTTTTGTAATGGGATTAAAAATATTATTTATTTCCTCTTTATTTACATCATATCCCTCAACTGAAAGATTACAAATACTTGATATCATAGGTAGTTCTCCTAATAAATCTAATTCATTCTCTTTTAAGAAGCTATCTGTTGACTCTCCATTGAATAACTTAATCTTAGTTTCACAACCTGGACAAACTACATAACTCATATTCTCAACTACTCCTAGAACTTCTACATTCATCTGATTTGCCATTTTAACAGCTTTTGCAACAATCATAGATATCATATCCTGAGGTACTGAAACCATCACTATTCCATTTAAAGGTATAGATTGCATAACAGTTAAAGCTACATCTCCTGTTCCTGGTGGCATATCTATTATTAAATAATCAAGTTCTCCCCAGATAACATCTTCCCAAAACTGCTTTACAGCTCTACCAACTATTGGTCCTCTCCATAGTACTGGATCATTTTCATTTTCAACTAGAAAATTTAAAGAGATTACTTTTATTCCATCTTTTGTTACCACTGGATATATATCATTACCTTTTCCTCCAGCTCTCTCTCCACTTAGTCCTAATAATCTTGGTATACTTGGCCCTGTTATATCCGCATCCATAATACCTACTTTATATCCCTGATCAGCTAACTGTTTTACTAATAAAGTTGAAACTGTAGATTTTCCTACTCCACCTTTTCCACTCATAACACCTATTACTTTTTTTATTTTATTTGCAGGATTATTAACAATTCCGCAACTTGTAGATTCCTTTGAGCATGACCCTTGAGATGGGCATGAATTACAACTTGACATTTTGTGTCCTCCTTTTAAGTACATAGATTAAGAAAAATTGCATTTTCTTATATATGCACATTTTAGTATAGTTTAATTCATTTGTCAATTTCATTTTATAAATTAAAATAGCTAAATAAATTTGAATCCATCTCATATTTTAACTTTAATTCATACTCTACTAAAGGTTCTCCTTTTTTTCCTAATGTTTCTTGAGCATTTAAAACCTTTTCAACCTCTCCTAAATAGAAGAAATTCTCTCCTGATTTTTTCTTTAAAAATACCTCTATTGTATAGTAGTTATTCGCAATCTTTCCCTCTCCTGTTAAAACACCATTTCTACTAATACATCTATTACTCTTAGAAAACCAAGTGAATCGTTGCTCATCATAAAACACATTGTCATATGCTACAAATGGCAGTGAATCATCCAATGTTATAAATATTATCACTTTTTTTTGATCTTCAAATATTGTATAACCACTTACCTGATAACCATTATTAAAATCTAAGTTCAAATTCCAAAAAGCTTGTTGCTTTGTATACTCTTTATATCTTAGTATAGTTTCTTTGCCTTGTTGTTTATAATTTTTTAAAACATAATTTAAATTATAATCAACAAGATCATCTATTAACATCTTAAAATAACTATTTTTTTCATAGCTACTTTTAAAACTCTTTTTTAAACTATATTTTTTTTCTGATTCAACTATAGGCTCAAACTCCTTTATTGTAGACAAGCTTGTAAAAATATCCTTAGACAGGTGTTTCATAGCATTTTCAATATTTTCTCTTTGTTCTACTAAAGAGTAATCTCTTTTTAAAATAACTTCTATATCCTCTATAGACACATCTTTATTTGATAGTAACGTTCTTAAAATAATCATCTCATGAACTCTTTTACTTGGAGTAAAGATACTTGATAAAAATGTTAGATAATTTTTTTCAATTTTTGAAAGCTCTCCTAAAAATAGTTTAGGTCTCAACATCTTTAAAATTTCATCATAATCTTTTCTAAACTTTAATATAACACTAGGTTCTATCATATCTCTTTGGAAAAAATCATTAAGCAAAGGTACTCTTCCAAGTTGTTTTTCTAAAAGATTAAAATCATGTTCTATATTTTTTTTAGTTGAGAAATTTGTTTTATTTATATTTTCAAAAATTCTTTCTTTTACAATAGTTTCAAATGTTATACTACTCTCTCCTGGAATCATATTTGTTCCATTTATTAGAAATCTTTTCATAAAATCTC
>NZ_JBOFKN010000166.1:0-2456 GCF_051657365.1 Paraclostridium sp. | reverse complement strand
CTAACTCTTTTTCTTTAAATTTTCCAAAAGCAACAGAATTCATATCATTATCATATTTTACAATTTCATTTCCCATAAATTCCCCCTAATTTATTATTGCAACAAAAAGTACCCTTAGTATTTTAAATCTCTTTATAATCCTATATTATCATCAATTTAAATACTTGTCAATTTTTAAGTACCCTTATATGTAACAAAAAGTACCCTTATATGTAACAAAAAGTACCCTTATATGTAACAAAAAGTACCCTTATATGTAACAAAAAGTACCCTTATACCATCATCCGAACTAGTATTTTCAATACCTAAATGAGGTCTAAATGTTTTAAAAGAAAGAAAGAATAATAAAGATTCTAAAGACACGCGTACGCGAGGAAAAAAGAATTTGAATTTTTTAAAATTTTATAAAACAACAAAAAACTTAAAATCAAAAAATAAATAATTTTAAATTCTAAAACCACATTCTAAACCACATTTAAACGCTTTAAAATGCCTTAAAAAATGATTTCAACACATTTTAGCATAAAATACTCATATCAATGATTTCACATATCTTAAAATTAATTTTGCAAAGAATTCATTATTTTTTTAATAATTAAAAAAAATTAAGAAATTTCAGAGTTTTTACTAAAATTTAGATTTGCTTTGTATTTACTGGGTTAATTGATGTTTTTAGCTTAAAATTGATAAAAAAACTCTTGTAAATAACCAAAATAAGTATTACAATTGTAATACGAAATATTAAAGGAGGTTTTTTATGTCAATTATTTCTGTTAGATTAAATACCGATGAAGAGCTATTATTAAAAAAAATTGCTGATTTTGAAGGTGTTGGACTTTCTAGCTATATAAAAAAAATTGTTTTTGAAAGATTGGAAGAAGAATATGATTTAAAAGTTGCTGAAAATGCTTATAAAACTCATGTAGAATCAAACCAAAAAACTTACTCTTTTGATAGTGTAATTGAGGAATTAGGAATTGATTTATGATTAAATACAGAGTTGAATTTTCAGAAACATCTTTAGGACATTTAAAAAAATTAGATAAATCAGTTCAGACTATTATTTTAAAATGGATTAAAAAAAATCTTGTTGATTGTAATAATCCTAAAGCACATGGAAAAGCATTAGTAGGAAATAAAAAAGGATTTTGGAGATACAGAGTAGGCAATTATAGATTACTTTGTAATATCCATGATGAGGTATTAACTATATTAGTTCTTGAAGTAGGACATAGAAGTGAAATTTATAAAAAATAAATTGATATTTTAATCTAAATCTTTTATAATTTTAACACAAAGCTGAACAAGGAATAAAAACCAAAGAAAACAGAGAGATGTGCAAATCTCTCTGTTTTTTTATTATTAAATCAATATTAATATTTTCCCAATAATTATAGATAAAGTTATTCCATTTTCTAAACTTAATTTTTTTAAATATTTCTTTAAATAGTTTCTTCATAACCAATTTCTCCACCAAAAAAAATCAATAAAAAAACTAATTGATTTGGAATTAATAAGTGAAAATAAAAAAGATATATCTAAAAACAACGATTTATATACAGAATTAGGAAGAAATTTATATAATGCCTCAATAAAAAATGTAGAAAAATAAAGCATATAAAGGTACTGTCAGAAAAATATGGTTTTATAACGCTAAGAGCTGATTTTTAAGGATTTTTTAGTTTTAATTTTAGGGGTTCCGTCAGGAAAACTCCCAATAACAACGCTAAGGATTTTTGAGACATCACTTTAATTATTGATTTCATTGAGAAAGTTGTACATTTGGTGCTGAAAGACAAAAAAACCGACGCGAGGCTCTTATAGAAAAAGATTTCTTTAATATTCATTATTATTTTCCTCGATTTTTTTTATTGTTTCTTTGATTGTATTAAATGCTTTATTATAGTAATCATTTGCCCTTGTATATGCCCAACTACATATTTCAATACATTTTATTAATAAATATAAGTTAATTTTTTCTTCATATTTCTCATATAAGTTATCATTTTTGTAATAACCTTTAAAAAATGCGTTTTTATTACTGTTCCCATAATTATCTATCAAAATTAAAACAAGGTCTGATTCTTTTTCTCCTATAAACGCCGTTTCAAAATCTATTAATGAAAATTGCCCATCTTTTTCATTGAGTAATATATTTCTAATATTAAAATCATTATGACATATTGTTAATTCGCCATTATTCCTTATAATATTTTTATTAAATATAATATCTATTACCGAAAAACATTTTTCATATGTATCATAGTGATTTATTTCATTATTATTACGAATTGCATATTTAAACTTCTCTATTTTTTTACTTACATACTCTTCATATCTCATCTTTTTTATTTGGTTTTCTTTAGTTACATAGATATAATCTTCTTTCAATTTGTTTTTTTCATGGAATTCTCTTAATTTCTCACCAATATTATGCCATATTTTTTCTTTATCTA
>NZ_JBOFKN010000165.1:0-28747 GCF_051657365.1 Paraclostridium sp. | reverse complement strand
GGATTCTTTAAAATTTTCTATCATACGATAAATTAACTTTTTATTTTCTTTATTAGCTAAATATTGTCTTATAGCATTTTTAAATTTATCTTTTTTAAAATTACTTTCTTTGTATGAACTTTTTTGAATATAAGACTTTTTCTTATCTTTTAATGGCCACATTCTACAAACTAAATAATTTATCAAAATACCTAAGAAAACAGTTGTTAGTATAGTAAATACTTTAGATTTTAAATTCAACTCATCAGCTATATAAAAACAATTCATTATACTCATAAAAGAAAAACAAGATACTATTATACAAGCTTCATTTTGTCTCAATTTCCCTTTTTTATATAATAAATTAGTCATAAACATTCCACTAAACACATCTACAAATAAATATACCATAATATTCAAAATACACTTGCCACTTATTTTCAAGCTTTTTTTAGTATATTTATGAAAATACGATTCTACTATCTCTAAAAGCCCATAATCAGTTATAAGAGGCATAAATATAGAACTTATAGAAAATAATATAACTGACTTTAATATAAAAGCCTGCATAAATAATAAACTATCATCACTATATAGCCTATATTCTTTTTTAGATAAAATTATAAATATGAATAATATACTTATAGGCTTTACACATTTTATTATATTAGATATAGTATCATAATCTTTTTCTTTATGTTTTAATATAGGTAATATAGAACCTATTATTATCATAATAACTATGTATATCTTCATTAAATCTATGTAATTTTCTTGTATGAAAAAATATAAATGGTATAAAATTGTATTTACATATCCATTTATATTTAAAGGTATGAAAAATATTATAATTCCTAATGTAGAATATATTACGATTCTAAATGAATCCATAAGTTCAAAATCTTTATATCCATTTTGGTTACTTTTTAAATCTACTCCTTCCATTTTTTTCTCCCCCTGTACATATTTAATATATAATTGATTTAATATTTATATAAATGTATAATACTATCATTAGTTAAATTTTAAAAAAGAGGTGATATATTGGATAACACCAAAAAAACTATCTTAATTCTTACTGCTCAATTTGGTGCAGGTCATATAAGTGCCGCCAATGCCATCAGAGATTATATTCTTGAAAAAGAACCTACGTATAATGTAGTTATACAAAACTTTATAAGTGCTAGTATACCTAGAATGAACAAGCCACTTGTCAAACTTTACGAAGCTAATACTAAGTACACTCCAGGCCTTTATAACTACTATTACTATCTTAAAAAATCTTTCGACTCAAGGCATGATGTATCTTATAAAATGTATACACCTAAATTATCTGAGTATATATTAGAAACTAACCCAGACCTAATAATATCAACATTCCCAATGGCTTGTGCTTGTGTTGATTATTTTAAGTCTAAAAATCCTGATTTTTCTATACCTACTATAACGGTAGTTACTGATGTTGTGGATAGTCTAGAATGGATTTATCCTAGTACTAGTATGTATTTTGTAGCATCTCATGAAATTAAAAATAGATACGTACAAAAGGGTATCAACCCTAATATAGTTAAAGTTACAGGAGTTCCAGTAAAAAAAGAATTTGATAATCACTCTGATTTATCCTTTGATAAGCATAAACTTCTTATAGTCGGTGGTGGTCGAGGACTATTCGATATGGAAATAGACTTTTTTTACTATATAGATGATTTATTAGATATATATCCCAATAGTATAGAAGTTACTATTGTATGTGGTAAAAATCAAAAGCTTTATGATAAACTAACCGATAAAAAGCCTCTTAAAAATATAAATGTATTAGGCTTTGTGACCAATATGCCCCAGTTATTAAAAGAACATACTTTATTAATAACAAAACCTGGTGGTGCAACTTTATTTGAATCAATAAAAAGCGAAATTCCAGTAGTAGTTATGCTTCCTAAAGTTGGCCAAGAAATAGAAAATGCTCGATTTATAATTGATAAGGGTATAGGGATTATCTATAATGATGAAAGTGATTTAAAAGAATTATTAAATGCCGTTGTAAATAATCGATTAGACGATAGAATATCTTTTATGAAAAAAAATATGGTTGATTTTAAAAATTCTATAGATTGTGACAAAATAGCATACTTTGTAACACAAATAATGGGGACTAAATAAATTAGTCCCTTATTTATTTAGATTCTTATATTTATTAAAATTTATAATTCTAGATTCAGGACTTGTAAATTTAAGATTTCTACTATTGCTTCCCTTTAGTATATTCTTCATTTTCTTTATAAAAGAAATTATTACTACTACTTCTATTACTATAAATATAGTAGATACAAACATTTCCAGAGTAAAATTATTTAAATATCCATTCTCTCCCAAAACAATCGATGTATGCGTTCTAATTAATGCAATTATCAATATGTGAATATTTGCTACAGCTGTCATTTTATAGAATGATTTATATAAATTATTCTTTTTTATTATATTTTCTATTTGAATTTGAGTATAGTTTAAGATTTTAAGAATGTCTGTGTATAATAACTTAAAAATGTTTTTATCACATAAATTAGCAATTATTATGCTTATAGAAAAAATTATCAAGCAATACGTATTGTATATATAGATATGAAAGTTTTCTGTCAAACTAATCTTTAGAGCTTGTGTTAGTGTGTATATTGATACAAATAAAATTCCAGATAAGTTAAATCTATACTGATTATACTTTATTAATATAGAATAAATTATAGCTACTATTGTAGTGATTATTACAGAGTATATTTTTTCTTGACCTCTAAATAAAGAATATAAAATAATTGGAGCTACAAAGTAAATTAATGTATCCCCTAAAAACTTTTTCTTCATCAATCCACCCCTAATTCATCGAATTTTTTTAATTTTTGCATAATTCCAATATAAAATAAATTCTATTAATTAGTTAGTTTTCCTTCTTTGCTCAATATAAAAGTTTAATCATTATGATTACTCCATAAAAAAATATGTAAATATCTTTCTTAAATAAACAAAAAGACTATTTTTTAAATAGTCTTTTTTATTTATGCTACTTTTTCAATTTTTTCATTTTCAATTTCTACTTCTAATAAATCTAATTTTTTAGCTAATATTTTAGTTGTACTGGCTTGTACTATTAGCGTTATTAATATTGTCATAAATACTACTGATGATATTATTTCATATCCTGGTATTTGCATAGAAACTATTATACCTGATAATGCTGCAGGTATAACCCCAGTTTCTCTTACCCACATCATAAATAATTTTTCTTTAAATTGCCACTTAGCTTCTCTATCAAATACAGTACATATTAATACGACTAATGGTCTTGCTATAAACATTAAAACTAATACAACTAATAATGATGGTAACCAATATTGACCTAATGCAGCCAAATCTACATGTGTTCCTAATACTATAAATATAGCCATACGACAAAGCGCACTTACACTTTCTCTAAATGAATGCTCTGCGTGAAAATCTACTTCAGGTACCCATAGTCCAAATAATTTCCTATTCCCTGCTATAAGGCCTGCTATAAATACTGCCATATATCCACTACCATGTAGCATAGTAGCTATTTCATAAGCTAATGCAACTTTTAAAACTGATATTATAGGTGCATATGAATGGAATACTCCCCATTTTTTATCTGATATTAATAGTGAGAATATAAATCCTACAGCTACTCCTACTATTAACCCTACTACTACTGATATTAATAGTTCTTCTAAACTTTCTCCAATAGAAAATGATCCTGATGTAATGACCGCTAATAAAGTACTTACTAGTATAGCTCCAACTGCATCATTAAATGCAGATTCACTAACTACAGTTTGTTTTATTTTATCTTTTATCGCAACTTGTTTAAATACTGGTATAAGTGCTGCTGGATCAGTTGATGCAATAACCGCCCCTATTAATAATGCAGTCATTATAGATACAGGAAATATTTTACTAGTTGCAAATCCTACTACTAACATAGATATAATAACCCCTAGAGTTGACAATAACCCCACACTAATTTTAACTTTATTTAAGACTTTTAAATTTATTTCTCTACCGCCTTCATATAATATAAAAGCTGATCCAAATGTAAGTATAAGATTATTTTCTATTGGAAAAGCCTCTACACTAATTATATTTAATACCGCTGGTCCAATAATTATTCCTGCAATTAAATATAGTATTACATCTGGCAACTTTAATAGCTCACTAAATTTCCCTAGAATTATACCTGTTACTACTACTACTGAAAATATAAATAATAAATTATTAGTAGCTATTGCTTCCATTGTATTTTCCATATATTTCACTCCTCCATATATTCATTTTTATTTGATTAGATATCTAACTATTTTCCTTAAGCAATTTATAAGTATAGACCTATTGATTTAGCTTGTCAATCAATTCTAAATAAGTCTTTCTTTTTGAAAAAGTCTGAAAATTAGTTTTCTAACATTTTAATTTCAAAACATTTAGTTTGTTTATGTATTCTATTAATTTTAAAATTAAAATTAACTTTTTTCCAAATCAACTTTAAATTTTTAATCAAAAACAAGAAACTTAAGTAATATTTTTTCTAATAATATTACTTAAGTTTCTTGTTTTTAATTAAGTTTAGTTTTTAAAATCGATTTATTTATTAGTAATGTCTAATGGATTCTGTAACTCTCCATTTAAACTTACTTCAAAATGCACATGATTTCCAGTAGAGGCTCCGGTAGAACCAATCTTAGCAATAGTTTGTCCTTTAGCTACTATATCCCCTTCATTAACAACATTTTCACTATTGTGACCATATATAGAAGTTTTTCCGTCAAAATGCTTTATATAAACCACATTTCCATATCCATTTTGAACACCTGAGAAAGTTACAACCCCATAATCAGTAGCCAATATGTCTACACCGTAACTAGCAGGTATATCTACACCCTTATGTAGTTTTCTTTCTTTAGATATAGGATGAATCCTATATCCAAATGGCGAGCTAATTTCTTCAAATCCATTTACCGGCCAACATCCATAGTTAAAAGTTTCCCCTAACTCATCTTTAAGTTCAAAATTTTTTTCTTTTAACTCATTTCTATCTTTTTCCAATCCTACTTTTAAGCTTTCTAAAGCTTCTATTTCTGCTACCAATGAACTTTTTATAATATCTTCAGATTCTATATATGTATCTTCATCTACAAAACTTAACTGAACAACTTCAACTTCATTTTCATAGTTTTCAGATTCTTTTTTTGAATTAATTAGTGCTTCAACCTGATTAATTTGTCCATTTATTTTTCTTTGTTCTATTTCTAAGTTATATATATCTTTTACAATTTCTTCACTTGTATTATTATTTTCAAGTCCATATACATTGTATGTATTTACGCCAATTATTAAGCCTAAAATAGTTAATATTTTTATTTTTTTTAGCATAAACTGTCCTCCTTATTTAATCACTATTTTTTAATATAAACAAAATCGTCACAAATTATTCAAAATTAGAATTAAATTCACTCACCATGTACAAGCAAACTTAATATTATAATATACAATATTTTTTCATAAGCCTTATACAAAATTACAAGGGGGTCGCTAGTATGCTTAGAAATCAAGAACTTTTATTTGGAATTATATCTGCTGTATTTATATTGCTATACACCTCTATGTACATACTTCAAGATATATACTTAATGATTAATTCTAAGAATATAAAATTAGCTATAAATAAATTACTACCTACTATTAGCAAAATAAATACACCTTCCCTAATAGTGGCTTTAGTTTTTACGATACCTCATATATATTATTCTAATAAACGATTAGTTGCTTTTAACTCTGGTTATCTTCTTTTATTTTTGTTAATGTTAGCTACTTGCACAAATTTAAACTTTTTAAAAAATTTTAAATTTAAACAGTATTCATCAATAATATCCTATTTATTAGCAATAAGCCTTGCTGTACATGTCTTTTTCAGGTAACTAAACGTAAAAAAAGATTGAGTTTTATAACTCAATCTTTTTTTAATTCAATATAAATAATTAAAATATATTTTTTTGATATTGAATATATAATTGTTGTACTTCTTTCATTTTATCCTTCATTTCTATTTGTAAATTTGATGCTAACTCATAATTTTTACCTTCTATAGCTTCTTTTATTCTAGTGAATAAGGATTTTTTGCTAATAGTGTCCTTCATTACATAATGCTTTATATCGTTTATTTCTTCCCACACTACTTCATCTAAAGCATCCATGTTATCCTTATTATGTATTTTTTTTAGGCTTCTAATTATATCTATATTATCTTGAATAGTTCTATTTTTTAATTCTTTTTTCCACTTATCTATAGCTCCAGTTTTAAAAGAATCAATAATTCTATCTGTAAAAATCTCTCCTTGAGTCAATGATTCTATTTTATGACTTTGTAATTCTAAGTTTTTCATATTTTCATAAACTGTTGCTGGCGGAGTTGAAAATCTCTTATTTCTTTCTGCTACTATATAATCTTCAAATACATCATTTTCATCTCTATAAGCTCTATCTTTTTCTAAATAAAAACCTTCTTCTCTCATGTCTTTAGATAATTCTTTTTCTAATAACTTAGTATCTAATTTACTCTTAGCAACCGCCTTTATACCATGTAACATAGTTTGATATGTTCCCGCTATTACTAAATATGTATTTGATAATGGATTTGGTGATCTTAATTCAAATCTAGTAGCTAAAGGACTGTTTAAATCTCTTATAAGTCCTACCAATATTGATCTGTTTCTAGACGGAAGTTCATAGGTATGACCTAAAGATGTAACTATACATACAGGAGCCTCAAATCCTGGTACTAATCTATTAAATCCATCATTTGATGATGTTACAAATGGATTTAATACTTCATAGTTTTTAAGTATTCCCATCAATGCCCCATACCCAAACTTAGTTGTATAATCACTTGTCATATCACTTGGCGAAAATAAGTTAATTATTTTTCCATCTTTAAGTTTAACACTTATTCCAACATGTGTATGCTCTCCACTTCCCGCTACTCCATCAAGTGGTTTGGCTTTAAAAGTTACTTCAAGCCCATTTCTAGAAAATACATCTTCTATAACTTCTCTTACAAGCAATTCATTGTCTGCACTTTGAAGAGGTGTTGAATATTTCCAATCTACCTCTAGTTGTTCCATAGCATGATTAGTTTTTCCATCCACACTTATAGAACTCATTATTCCACCAACTTCTTTATGTGCCATTTCTGGCTCTACCCCTAAATTTTGCAGTATTATCAAACTATTTTCTAAGCAAGTTCTAATAATACCCCTTGTTCTTTTCCAATATTGCTCTTTAAGACTTTGAGATACATGTAGTGCTTCTAAATCTGCTTTGTCCTCTGGAGTATTAACCCAAAATTCTAGTTCTGTTGCAGATGTCAAATTTATACTGTCTATATCTTCAATATTCTTTATCTCTAATTCCTCAATCATATGCGGATATTCACGTATTATATCCATTATAGAGTCTTTAATATATTGTTCAGACTTTTTAAGTATCCCTCTTGAACAAACTCTATTGCCTTCATGTAATAAAAATGCAGGTATTTTTAAAGTTCCTATTGGTAAGTTGCACTTATCACATATATTTTCCATATTATAATCTATATACCAAATAGCATCATTATCTGGCATCAAATCTACTTTTGCATTGTTTAATGTTGCAATATTGTATAATTCAACACTCGAACCATCTGTTTGTATACCAGAATTTAAAAAACCAGTAATATCATCTAGGAAAACTTCCATAGGTATCTTTTCATCTATAGAATTACCTCCTAAATCAACACCCATAAGTGAAACAAACCTTATGTTTTTATGCTGAGATAATATTTCCTTTAAATCTTTTTCATTATGATTATGTTTTTTTATAACATATAATAAAGATTGCATTTTTATCCCCCAATTCACTGATTATATTTCACGAACATAAATGCAATATATTTTTCTATAAATCGTTTTTATGTTCGTAATGTAATTTATATTATTATAATACAACTTGTATAACATTCGCAATATTTTTAATTTTAAACTTAAATTTAAAATCCTGTGTACAAATTTTTTTTACATAGGGTATACTAAATTAATAACTAATAATTTTAGGAGAGATTTGTATGGAATATATCGTTTTCGATTTTGAGTTTAATCAGGGTTTCGACAGAGAAAATAATAAAACATTTTCTGACGAAAAATGTCCCTTTGAAATAATACAAATAGGAGCCATAAAGTTAGATGCTAACTTTAACATAGTCGATAAATTTAATAGCTTTGTAAAACCAAATATTTATAAAGATATACACCCTTTCGTCGGCAAGATGACTCATATAACAATGAGTAAGGTCAAAAATGCGCCTCCATTTAATATCGTTTATAAGGAGTTTAGAAAATTTATATCAAGTAAATCCAATATAATGTGTGTTTGGGGTTCTGGTGATTTAAAAGAATTATATAGGAACATAAATTATTATTCATTGCCTGTAAAGGGAATTCCAAAACTATATATAAATGTTCAACAGTATGCATCATCTCACTTTAACAATCCAACTGGACAAAGTATAGGTCTTCAAAATGCTGTTCAAATGTTACAACTTGATCAAAATAAAGCTTATCACGATGCATTAAATGATGCTTATTATACATCACTAGTTCTTAAGAATATTTACAGTGAAGATATCGTACCTGATACTTATGTATATACACCAGTAAAAGCAAATAGATCTAGATCTAAACCAGCTAAGAAAAAAGTTGATTATGATACTTTATTTGAAGAATTTAAAAAGATTTTAAATAGAGAATTAACTTCTGATGATAGAAAAATCATAGACTTAGCTTATAAAATGGGGAAAACTAATCAATTTTTAATAGACGAAGTTATAGAACCTAAACCTGTTAAAAAGTGCTCTAAGCCTAAATCTAAAAGTGGATTTAAACATAAAAAAAGAAGATAAATCCTCAAGTTTGAGGATTTATCTTTTTTATGAATTTAAAAACAACATTTTTATATCTTCATATTGTGCAAATTCGATAAAATCAATAGGTTTATCTTCATCTCTATACTTACTCTCTTTTCCTACACATACATTAACATTTCCTACTTTATCATATATTTCATCTAGTATATTTATAAAATCTTCGCTTTTTAAACTTTCCCCCTTAGATTTTATAAGCACTATATCTTCATTATCTTCATTTCTGAGTATTTTTTCTATACCAAACAAAAGACTATCTTCTTTTATATAAACAACCTCTGCACCTAAATCTATGCCTTTATTAATTTTTTCTTTAAGCTGTAATAAATTCATAATACCCTCCCTTATTAAAAGTATATTAAATTATATTAAAGATATTATGAATTTATGTTTTATTTTATAACTAATTCTACAGGACAGTGATCAGATCCTAAAATTTCATTATGAATATTAGCTGAAATTAATCGATCTTTTAATTTTTCAGATGCACAAAAATAATCGATTCTCCATCCTGCATTATTTTTTCTTGCATTAAACCTATAAGACCACCAGCTGTAGGCACCTTCCTTATCAGGATTAAAATATCTATAAGTATCTATAAATCCTAAATCTAAAAACTCTGTAAATTTATTTCTTTCTTCTTCTGTAAATCCTGCATTCTTTTTATTGGTTTTAGGATTTTTTAAGTCTATTTCTTTATGAGCTACATTTAAATCTCCGCACATTATTACAGGTTTAACTTCATCTAATGAGTTTAAGTACTTTCTAAAATCATCTTCCCACTGCATTCTATAATCAAGTCTTTTTAATTCTTGTTGAGAATTTGGAGTATAAACAGTCACAAAATAAAAATCATCAAATTCTAAAGTTATAACTCTACCTTCATTATCATGCTCTTCTATATTTATGCCATAGTTTACACTTAATGGCTTTTTCTTTGTAAATATAGCAGTTCCTGAATATCCTTTCTTCACTGCATAATTCCAATAATCATAATAACCTTCAAGTTCTAAATCAATTTGACCTTCTTGAAGCTTAGTTTCTTGTAAGCAGAATATATCTGCATCTATCTCCTTAAAAAACTCCATAAAACCTTTCGTAACACAAGCTCTTAATCCATTAACGTTCCACGATATAAATTTCATATTTTTCTCCTTAGTTTATCTATTTAAATATTATTTTTTTTGCAAAATCTTTTGGATCTGTAGACGCTACATATATACCATTACTTATCTCAAATCCCCCAAAACTATACTTTCTAGGTATTACATGAAAATGCAAATTAAATAAATCAATACCTTCTATATTTTTAGCATGTGCATGCATACACAAATTAAATGGCATATATCCACATACCTTATATATTTTTTTAAATAAATTACTAAATATATAAGAAAGTTCTAAAATATCATTTACATCTAATACCTCAAATTTAGTATTATCTTTACATATAACTCTTACTTCATTTCCATACATAGATGCAAATGGTACCAATGCCATAAATTTTTTCCCATTATATACAACTCTCTCATCTAATAAAATTTCATTTTTAATAAATGTAGTGTATAAACTCTCCTTGTTTTCCTTGTAATATTCATTTACTATATTAATTTCATTTTTTATTTCCTTTGGCAAAATTGACATAGAAATAATTTGTGAGTGAGGATGTGATAAAGATGCTCCTGACTTTTTTAAAAAATTTTTAAATATACTTACATACAAAGTCTCTTCATCCCCTATATACTTTTTATACCTATTTTGATACATTAAAAACATATTATTAAATTCTTTTTCATTCATATTATAAAAAGAACTATTATGTCTATAGTTGTCTATCATCACTTCATGATTTCCTTTTATTTTTTCACAGCTATTATCTATAATAGGGTACTTATTAAGCACAGATCTACAAACCCACCCTAAATTATCTTTTATCTCAAAAGTTTCTTTTGAAGAATATTCTTCATTACCTCTACAAAAAGGACATTTAGAATCATAACTATCAAAACATGGAGCTTCATCTTTAATTTTTTTAAGATCTGTAGGTCTGCTTGATCTATCAGGTGCAAATATAACCATATCCCCACTAAATACGTCAACTCTCAAATCTCTCATATCCTACACCTCTTTTCAGGGTATTTATATATTTATATTTTGATAATATTATTTTAGTGTAAAAATTATGTATCTACCATAAACATATAGTTATAATTTTACATATTTTTCTATTAAATGTAAATCTCCTTGAAGCCTTGTATACTTGTTAAAAACTGGATGATTTTTAATAATACTTATGCTATCATACTCTTGTAAGGGGATTTTACAGATTTTTCAATCAAATTACCAGGGGGTATTAAAAATGAACTTTTCTAACAGAGTTGTATCTATGCAATCTTCACCTATAAGAAAGTTAGTACCATATGCTACTGCTGCAAAAGAACGCGGTCTAAAAGTTTACCATTTAAATATAGGACAACCTGATATAAAGACACCTAATGGATTTTTCAATGCTATTACTAATTTTAACAGTGAAGTATTAGAGTATGCAGTATCTCAGGGATTGCCTAAACTTATAGATGCAATGATTGATTATTACGCTACATATGACATGAATTTTGGAAAAGACGAAATACTTATAACTAACGGTGGTAGCGAAGCTTTATTATTTGCTATGATGGCTACTTGCGACCCAGGAGACAATATATTAGTTCCAGAACCATTTTATACTAACTACAATGGCTTTAGCTCGTGTGTAAATGTTTCAGTTAAACCTATAACTACATATCCTGAACAAGGCTTCCATTTACCAACTAAAGAGGATATACTATCTAAAATAGATAAAAATACTAAAGCTATACTTATATCCAATCCTGGAAATCCAACAGGAACTGTATATACTAAAGAAGAAGTTTATATGTTAGCTGACATAGCTAAGGAAAACGATTTATGGATAATAGCTGACGAAGTTTACAGAGAATTTGTTTATGATGGACTTGATTATCTAAGTTTTGGTAATATAGACGAAATAAAAGATAGAGTTATAATAGTTGATAGTGTATCTAAAAGGTATAGCGCTTGTGGTGCTAGAATAGGCTCACTCGCTTCTAAAAATAAAGATTTTATAGCACAAGTTTTAAAATTATGCCAAGGCAGATTATGTGTATCTACACTTGATCAAATAGGATCTATCGAATTATATAAAACACCTATTTCTTACTTTAAAGAAGTTAACGAGGAGTATAAAAAAAGAAGAGATGTATTATATAATGAATTAATGAAAGTTGAAGGTGTAATATGCGAAAAACCTACAGGTGCATTTTATATACTTGCTAAACTACCTATAGAAAATGCAGAAGATTTTGTCATTTGGATGTTAAATGAATTTGAAGTAGATGGTGAAACTGTTATGGCTTGCCCAGCAGAAGGCTTCTATGCAACAAAAAACCTTGGAAAAAGTGAAATAAGACTTGCTTATATATTAAATGAAGATGATTTAAAAAAAGCAGCTTCTATATTAATGAAAGGTCTTGAAAAATACATGGAAATAAATAGCAATTTATCAACTAATATTTAAAATAAAAAAACAGGTTAATAAAATTATTAACCTGTTTTTTAAAACTAATTTTTAATGCAGTAACTCTGAACTTATTTAAACTCTTCTTTCATAAGTATATCTTCTAAATTTTGTATAGATTCCATAAATCTTGATCTATCATTTTCATCTAAATTTAAAAATCTCTTTTCTAGTTTATCCCCTAACTCTTCTAAGAAGTCTCTAGCTATTTTATCTCCTTCTTCAGTTAAGTTTAATATATACTTTCTTCTATCTCTAGAATCTCTTGTTCTTGTTAAATATCCCTTTTTAGTTAAGTCATCTACCATAGTAGTAAGACTTCCCTTTTCTATATTTAATTTTTCGCATAAGTCCGTCATTGTTATTTCCCCATTATTTTTTATGAATACAAGTGCTCTCAATTGAGTTCTATTTACATCAATATTTGCTGCATACTCTTTTAATGATTCTAGATATAAACTTGCATGTATCTTAGGAAAAGTTTTAGATACAAAGTCTATAATTTCTTTTATTATTTCATTCATGCTTTCACCTCCAACCCCTTAAAATTCTCGTTAAATCCTAGTTTACACTAATTTCCCTAACTAGACAACACCTAAAAAAGCTAACTATTTCTCACCACAAAATTTGCAAGTTTTTTCAAATTTGACTTTATTTTCTAACTCTTTCTACATTTTTCTACATTTAAACTATTTACAAAAATGATTTTTTATAATATAATTTAATCATAACCTGGTGAAAAGCGCAGGAAAACAATAACAAGCATTTATTTATTTATTTAAGGAGGAAATTTGATTATGATGCAAATACTTACAAGTACAGCATTACTGTTAGTTGTACTGGCATTATTCACATTATTTAGTTACAAAGCACCACACGGTATGAAAGCTATGGGTGCATTAGCAAGTGCTGCTTGCGCAAGTTTCTTAGTTGAAGCATTCCACGCTTCATTATTTGGGCAACAATTCGGAATTAAATTTTTAGAGCAAGTTGGAGCTGCCAATGGTAGTTTAGGTGGAGTTGCTGCTGCTATATTAGTTCCATTAGCATTAGGTGTATCTCCAGTATACGCAGTTTTAGTTGGTTTATCAGTTTCAGGATTCGGAATACTTCCAGGATTCGTTGCTGGATACTTAATATCATTTGTTGTTAAGTTCTTAGAAGAAAAAACTCCAGCTGGACTTGATTTAATAGTAATAATATTAATAGCTGCACCTTTAGCAAGAGGAATAGCTATGTTTATGGATCCAATAGTTAACGATACTTTAATGCAAATAGGACAAGCTTTAATAGCTGCTTCTGATGTATCTCCAGTATTAATGGGTATAATCCTTGGTGGATTAATAACTGTTGTTGCTACTGCTCCATTATCATCAATGGCTTTAACATCTATAATAGGTTTAACTGGTCTTCCAATGGCAATAGGTGCTTTAGCAGTATTTGGTTCTTCTTTCATGAACTTTGTATTCTTCTCTAAGATGAAGTTTGGTGATAAAAAGGATACAATAGCTGTTGCTATAGAACCTTTAACTCAGTCAGATATAATATCTGCTAACCCAATACCAGTATTCACTACTAACTTTATAGGTGGAGCATTATCAGGTGTTGTAGTTGCTTTAATAAGTACTTATGTTGCACCACTTGCAATAAGTGTTCCTGGTATGGCTACTCCAATAGCTGGTTTCGCTGTAGCAGTTGGACAAAACGGAACTCCTGCTTTAATGGCTGCTGCTGGATGTATAGTAGTAAGTATAGCTGCAGGATTCATAGGTCATACATTATTCAAAAACTACAAAATAGTTAAAGCTGATGTAATAAGAGGAAACAATGAAGATAAAGCTGCTTAGTCAGTATAATATATAGAAAAAAGCACATCAAATGATGTGCTTTTTTTATTGTTCTTTATAATATCCAACAGTCTCTCCTTCTGAATTTAAATATTCTCCAGTTTTCCCATCGTTTTGCCCAAAGTATAAATTTGAACTATACATATAGAACGTATCGTAAACTTTATTAAAAACTTTTAATTTTTCACCTTCTCTGTCAATTAAATATGTAGATTTATCATCTGCAAATATAAATTTATGATTACTTCTTGGCGATACATATGCATGTTTATATGTTTTACTTATACTATTTCCTTGCGCATCTATAATCTTATAACCATCGTCATTTTTAATAATCGCCCTATCTTTATCTATATATAATATTTTTAAAAACTCTTTTGAGCTTTTTATATCTTGTAGGTTTATCACACTCACTTTATCACTTTTAGAACTTTTATATCCCAATATAAATTCATTACTTAATTTTAATTTAGCATAATCTAAATTTTTTATCTCATTTCCATTTTTATCAACTAATATATCTTTATTTCCATCTCTAACAACAGCATAGTTTCCAATGAATATATCGTAATTAACCTTTATATCTGGAAATTTTTCTTTTAAATTGTTACTTTCCATAAGTTTAATTTCATCATATTTTGGTTTGATGATGTATCTTCCTGTTTTATCTTTAACTCCATAAGAATTTATTTTTTTTGATATTTTATAATCACTATATGATTCTAATTTTTTTACTAATTCATTTATTTCTTCTTTTCTATTAGGTATATCTACTTTTTCCTTACTATCAAATTGAACCACAATTTCTTTATTATTATCAATTATACCTACTTTATCTTCCACCCCAACTACCGCATAACCATAATTGAAATTTTCTCCAGTATCAAATTGAGGCTCTATATCCACATTGCCAAAACTATCAAAATATCCTATTTTACCCGTTTTCTCATCATAAAAAGGATATAATTCATTTTTAAGCCTCCCAACTAATGAAAATAATGCTTGTTCAGCTGATTGTTTTTCATAATCTTCTCTTTCAATTAAGTTATCATCTAAATAACTTAGTGCTTCCTTTATAACCGGTGCACTACCTTGTCCACCATAAATAAACAACCCTAATACCACAACACCACAAAGTGCATAAAATTTCATAAAAAATCCCCCCTCATCCAAAATTGTATACTATTAATTGTTGGATAACTACATTTTCTACAAAATTAGTGCTATTTTTTTAACAATATATTCAAAATGAGTTTTATACTATTCTTAATAATATAAAACTCATTTTTTTTAAAATAAGCATATGTTTTTTTTATCAAAAGTTATTTTTATATAATTTTCATTATTCAAATTAATTTCATTTTTCTTAACTACTATATAAATAATACAAGAATTATCATTGTTACTGTTTTTCAATGCCAATTTATAATCAAATGGATTTTCTATAATATTTATAATTTTCATATTATGACTATCTTTATTTATATTTTCACTAATTTTAATATCAATTTCCCTTATAGCTATATACTCTATATTTTTATATGTACTGCTAACTGTTACATTCAAATCCCAATCTA
Source organism: Paraclostridium sp. (assembly GCF_051657365.1). NCBI lineage: Bacteria > Bacillati > Bacillota > Clostridia > Peptostreptococcales > Peptostreptococcaceae > Paraclostridium > Paraclostridium sp. Next base: position 12,757 of record NZ_JBOFKN010000165.1, on the reverse strand, counting down.
TGGCATATACCAATTCATTATTTATAATTCTACATCGTGATATATTTTTAAATCCAGTTAATTTAGCTTCTTTCAATGTTTTAGGATTATTAAATAAATCCGTTTTATTTCTTTTTTTTATAGCTATTCCACTATCGTAAATAGCTATATCTTCACAAACCCTGTAAGCTTCATCTATATTATGAGTTACAAATACTGCATCACCTTTATACTCCTTTAGTATATTTCTTAAGTTTTCCTCCATAGTATCTCTTAAATGGTAATCAAGAGCTGAAAATGGCTCATCTAGAAGTAATATATCAGGTTTTTTAGCTAGTGCACGTGCTATGGCAACTCTTTGTTGTTGACCTCCTGATAATTGATTTGGATATGAGTTTTTAATCGTATTTAAATTAAATTTGTTAATATAATTTTCACAAATCTCATTTTGCTTATTTTTACCTATATGATCTAACCCTATTTTAATATTTTCACTAACTGTCATATGAGGAAAAAGAGCATAATTTTGAAATACAAATCCTGTATTTCTATCTTGTGGCTTTAAATTAATATTATTCTTAGAGTCAAATAAGATTTTATTATTTAATTTAATTATTCCTTTGTCCGGAGTTTCCAAGCCTGCTATACATTTTAAAGTTATGCTTTTCCCACAACCTGATTCACCTAATAGTCCTAATATCTGATTAGTTTGATTTAAGTTTACTTTTAAGTTAAAGTTTTCTAACTTTTTTTCTATATCTATATATAATGACATATTATTTTCCCTTTCCAAGTTTACTTTGCTTAGAATTCAATATACAATTTGATATTACTATAATTGAAGAAGCTAATCCAATTATAATCATAACCCAAATCATAGCTTGACTCATATTTCCACTTTCAACTGCAAAAAATATAGCTATTGGCATAGTTTGTGTTTTTCCTGGTATATTGCCCGCAATCATTAATGTCGCTCCAAATTCTCCAAGAGCTCTAGCAAAAGATAAGACTATTGCACTTATTATTCCCGGATACGCAAGTGGAATAATTAGCTTTAAAAAAATACGTCTTTCACTTAATCCTAAAGTTTTAGCTGCACATATCATATTATTGTCGATCTGTTCAAATGCACCTTTACAAGTTCTATACATTATGGGAAAAGATACTACTGTGGCTGATATAACAGTTGCTGACCATGTAAAAATTAAATTTATATTAAAGTTATTGAGTAAAATTCCTATTGGTCCATTCTTCCCTATTATTAGCAATAAAAAAAATCCTACCACAGTTGGAGGTAATATTAGTGGTAGTGTTAATAGAGTATCTATAATATTTTCATATTTACCTTTATAAAGCATCATTTTATAAGAAATTATAATTCCTAATATAAACGTTATAAATGTTGCGGTTAAAGCTGTTTTTATAGATATAATTAAAGGTGCAATATCCATGTTTTAAATCTCCTATCTAACTGATTATTTATTTAAAAAGTATACCCATAATTTTTCAAAATTTCCTTGCTTTCGTTGCTGTTTATATATTTATCAAAACTTATTCCTTCTTCTAAATTTCCAGCATTTTTTATAACTCCCACAGGGTATATTATAGGTGAGTGCAATTTTTCATCAATTTTATATTTATTTAAATTCTTATGATGACTTGTATCACTTAAATATAAAAATCCAGCATCTACATTTCCTGATAATACCCATGCAAGTACCTCTTTTGCATCTTTTCCATATATAAATTTATCTTCTATATCATTTTTCACACCTTTATTAGTTACTACCTCATCTGCATATTGACCTACAGGTACACTATTTACTTCTCCTAGTCCTATAGTTTTATATTCATCATTTTTTAAATCTTCTATACTTTTTATATTTTTGGTATTACTGACTAAAACTAATTCATTTTTCACTAAATTTTTATAATTATCATCTAGTAAGTATCCATCTTTCTTTAACTCATCCATATACCTCTTAGATGCAGATATAAAAATATCACAAGGAGCACCTTGTATAATCTGTTGCTTTAACGATCCTGAAGATCCAAAATTTAAAACTAAATCTATATCTTTATTTTCTTTTTCATATAACTCTTCAATCTTTAATAATGGATCTTTTAAACTCGATGCTACACTTACATTAAGCTGTTTTTTATCATTTTTTTCACAGCCTATTGTAATCAATCCCATTAATAATACTATACAAGTACTTATAAGTTTTTTATGCATGATAATTCCCTCCCCAGTGTATACTTTAATTATATATTCACTTTATTTTATAGTCAATTCTACATAACTTTCTATTCTTTTTACAAGTTTCGACTTTTTGTATATTCTAAATAATAATTATAGGATATAATAATATATAATTTAATATAGGTGGTGATAATTTGTTAAATTTAAATTTAGAAGCTAATAGATGTTTGGTATGTAAAAATGCTAGATGCAAAAGTGCTTGTCCAATAAGCACTGATATACCAACTGTTATAAATTTATATAAAGAAAACAAAATAAAAGAAGCTGGAGAACTTCTATTTAATAACAATCCTTTATCTGCAGTTTGTTCAATAGTATGTCCTCACGAAGATCAATGTGCCGGTAGTTGCATACGTGGAATTAAGGGGGATCCTATACAATTTTATAAAATAGAAGAAGAAATTTCTAGAAAGTTTTTAGAAGAAGCTACAGTATCTACTAGCCCTAAAAACAATAAAAATATAGCTATAGTTGGTTCTGGCCCTGCTGGACTTACAGTAGCATTAGAACTCGCAAAAAAAGGTTATAATATAACTGTATTTGAAAAAAATGATCAACTAGGTGGAATACTTAGATATGGTATTCCTGAATTTAGATTACCAAGAGATATAATAGATAATTTAATTAACATATTAAAATCTATGGGTGTTAAATTCAAGATAAATGCTACTGTAGGTCCTGTACTCACTTTAGATAAACTATTCGAAGATGGTTATGATGCTATATTCATAGGTACTGGTGTTTGGAATCCTAGAAGACTTGAAATAAAAGGTGAAAGCCTAGGACATGTTCATTATGCTATAGATTATCTACGTTCTCCTAAAAATTACGAGTTAGGTGATAAAGTTGTAGTTGTAGGTGCTGGTAATGTTGCCATGGATGCTTCTAGAAGTGCTAAACATTATGGTTCTAAAGATGTATATGTTGCTTATAGACGTGATTTTGATGATATGACTGCTACTAAAGCAGAAATTCATGAAGCTATAGAAGAAGGAGTTGAATTTATGACTTATAAATCTCCTGTTAAAATAACTCCTAAAGGTATTATTTTAGCTGACACTAAAAAAATACTTGATGAAAATGGGAAATCATCTTTAGTTACTGTAGAAAATAGCGAAAAACTATTTGAATGTGACTCTATATTAGTTGCAGTTAGTCAAACTCCTAGAAATACTATTGTTTCTAATAATAAAGGTCTAGATGTTAATAATAGAGGTCTTATTCTAACTGATAATAGTGGTCATACTACGCGTGATGGAGTATTTGCTTGTGGTGATGTAACTCACGGTGCCAAAACTGTTATAGAGGCTGTAGTAGCTGCTAAAACTGTAGCTATCTCTATCGATGAATATTTAAACTAAATTTTTATAAATAAAAGATATAAGTTTTGATTACAAAACTTATATCTTTTTATTTATGTATTTTTAATTTTATAATTAAATCTATTGATCCACCTAAAATTATTCCAATACTATAACTAATTAGATCTTCAAATAAAAATCCATGACCAAGAACTAATCCTCCAAGCGTAGTACCTCGTATTTCATTTATCCAATTAGCTTGATACAACTGACTTATCTCTATAGAGAATGAAAATGCAATTGCTATAATGATAGTATTTAAAACACTTAATTTCGTAAGTAAAAATCTAAATCCAAAATAAACCATCATAGCCCAAAGCATATCTCCTACAAATGGTGCAATTATAGTTGGAAATACAAACATAAACTTTCTCGATAATATCCCCATAGTCATAACTACTACAGTAGATATGAAGTATATTATTTTCTTCTTAATAACTACCATCACCTTACTTATTACAATATAAAAAGAAGCATCTCAATTAAGAGATAGCTTCCTAAATTTAAAAACTAATACTTTAAGACTATACTAATACTTTGAATTGATATCCATTATCTTTATAGTATTGTATAATTTGAGGTAAAGCTTTAGCAGTATTTTCTTTTCCATAAGTATCATGCATTAAAATAACAACCATTTCTTTTCCCTCTGAAGTTTTAACAGCATAGTTGTATAACTCTTCTGGAGTTTTTTTCTTACCTTCAGCATCTCCACTTAAAGCATTCCAGTCAATAGATGCTATACTATGTTGGCTCATGTATTGGTCTAAAGGTTCCATACCTTTCCAAGACATATGACCACCTGGACATCTTATAACTTCAGTTGAGAAATACGGACCTAAAACACCTTTTAATATTTCATCAGTCTTTTTAAAATCAGCATTAAATGCTTCTAGGTTTAAAGTTCTGTTTGGGTAAAGTATACCGTAATCATGACTATAAGAGTGATTAGCTATAGCATGACCATCATTAAACTCTTGCTTTATAAGTTCTTTAGCTTTTTCTCCACCACGTTCTATGTTTTGACCTGTTAAGAAAAATGTAGCTTTGACACCCTCTTCATTTAATATTTTTAGTATTTCTGGCGTAACCGTAGTTGATGTTCCGTCATCAAATGTTAAAAACACTACCTTTTCACCATTGTTAGAGTAATCATAATTTTTAAGTTTTTCTGCAACTTTTTCTGCACTGTAGCTATAACTTTCTGCTCCGTGCTTAACCCCAATCATTTTTTTCTTAGCTTCTTCTGCTTCTTTACGCTTTTGTTCTTCTTCTGCTAATTTCTTTTGTTCTGCTACTTTTTGCTCTTGTTTTTCTTTTATGGTTTCATCTACATAGGCTTTAACCTTATTAACCGAACCAAATATTACTAAACATGCAACCATTAGCAAAAACGCTCTTTTTACATTTTTTTTCATCTTTTTCTTGTTATTATTTGGATTTTCAAAGATGTTTTTGCTCATACATATTCCCCCTTACTGTCTTTTCCTGTCGTATTTTCCTATAATTTAATTATACTATATATAACTATTATTTTGTATTACATATTCGTAACAACTATTTCAAAATAGTAACATATTTTAAATATTAGCAATATAAAAAAACTGCTTACGCAGTTTAGTTTCATGTGATTTTTTTAGATTTTACTTCTGCTTCTTCGCTATATGAGCAAGCAGTTTTTCCAAACTCCTCCTGATATCTTATAAACGTATTTACAATAATAAATGTTAACCCCATCATTATTAAAACCAAGGTAATCCCAATTACCAGTTTTATTTTTAGCCTCATATGGGACCTCCCCTTTTATTCCATATTTTTCCTATGTATTGATATTATATAATATTTTTTTTACATTTAATAGTAAATATCGTCTATTTTTTTCTACAAATTAATACACTTATGTAAATTTTCATAATAAATAAAAAAAAAGCTAGGTTTTAACTAGCTTTTTATCTGAAATTTATTTTTCCGTTTTCTATAGATTCAAGTACAACTAAAGATTGTAAATTTATATCTTTAGATTCTAGAAGTTTTCCTCCATCTTGGAATCCTTTTTCTATAACTATACCAACTCCGACTAAATTAGCTTCTGCTTGGTCTACTAATTCTTTAAGTCCTATTGCTGCTCTTCCATTTGCTAAAAAATCATCTAAAACTAATATATTTTCACCTTTATTTAAATATTTTTTAGAAACTCTTATAGTGTAATTTTTTCCTTTTGTAAATGAGTACACTTCTGATTCATATACATCTTTATCTAAATTTTTAGATTCTACTTTTTTAGCAAATACTACAGGAACATTTGAAAAATGTTGCGATGCTATAGATGCTATAGCTATTCCTGAAGCTTCTATTGTAAGTATTTTATCTACTTTTTTACCTTCAAATCTTTTTGCAAATTCTTTTCCTATTTCATTTAAAAAACTCACATCTAGTTGATGATTTAAAAAACTATCAACTTTTAATATATCATTTCCTGAAACTCTACCTTCAGTCAATATTTTTTCTTTTAACTTGTTCATAAATACTCCTCCGAAATATAGTATCCTGCATAAATACTATGAGAAAGTTTTAAAAAACTCCTGCCCAAAAGACAGGAGTTTATATTTACTATTTATATAATAAATAAACTTCCTGTAGTCAAATCATTTACGGTGATTTGGTAGAAACTCTTGACCCTTATCGTCAAATTTATACAGGTATTTTAATAAGTTCTTAATTTATCTAATTATAAATCATTACTTCATATTAATCAATATATAATTTACTTATATCTTCTATATTGAGTGGTTTTGAATAAAAATATCCTTGTATATAAAATTTATTATTATCCATATTTTTTATTATGTCTCTTTGGTATTTATGTTCTACACCCTCTGATATGATTGCTTTATTCATAGCCTTACAAATATTTGATAAAAATTTTACTGCCTCTTTTATTATAATTGAATTATTTATATCATCTATAAAATACTTATCTAGCTTTACTATATCAAAATCTAATTTTTCTAATATATCTATATTTGAATATTCAACTCCAAAATCATCTATAGCTATTATAAATCCAGATTTTTTTAGTTTTTTTATAGCACATGTTATTTTTGATAAATCATTAATCCTAACACTTTCAACTATTTCTATACAAATACTTTTTTCTTTCATTTTGAGATTTTTAGCTATATCACATATGCATCGTATAAATTTATCATTTTCAATTTCTTTTAATGACATATTTATAGATATATATAAATTATTATTATTAATATTTTCATGTTTGCTTATAATCTTATAATCATTTATAGCATTTTTAAGTATATATAAAGAAATTTCAAATAACATATTATTATCTTCTATATCTTTTATAAAATAATTAGGAGTTAATACATTCCCATTTTGTTCTAATCTTAATAACCCTTCAAATCCAATTATAACTGGATCTTTTGGATTTACTATAGGTTGATATTGTAAAAAATATTTTTGCTTTTCAATTTTATCTCTTATAGAGTTTTGTATTTTCTTTTTATTCATTTCAGGTAATTTACTTTTATAGATAAAAAAAGCCATAGCTACTATAATTCCAATAATAAGAATCGCTATAGAGATAATACTATTTTCACTTACAGTTAAATTCTTTTCAAAATATATTTTTTCTAACTTATTTATAGAATTGTTTTTACTTTTTTCATAAACTTCTAGTTGATCATCTATATTTTTTATAAGTTGTGAGTATTCTTTATTTGTGGCTATATATACAGGTCCTGCTGAATACTCAAATATTTTTTTTGCATTATAAATATCCTTACTATTTATATTAGATATACTAGCATCAACATCTCCATTTGCTAATAACTTATTAAGTTCTTTATAAGAATTTACTGATACTGGAATTATGTTTATTCCATTTTTCTTTAAAAGGTCTGTAATCCAATCCGAGTTAGCTTCTCCTTGTATATATGCGAATTTCAAATTTTCTAATTCGTGCAAATCACCATATTGAATATTTTTATTAGTGTAAATTCCATAAGTTTCAATAGCTATATAGTTATTAGTATATAAAAATTTTTCCATTCTATCAGGAGTCCTATTTATACCTAAAACTAAATCTATTTTTCCCTTTTCTAACATGTTTACAGCTTCTGATATTCCTACTTTAACATATTTATATTTAATGCCTAAATCTTCACATATAATATTTAATATATCATTGTAATACCCTGAAGGCTTTCCATTTTCAAGATAGTAATATGGACTATAATCATAAAATCCTACATTTAAAATTTCATCCGAATCGTTTTCTTTATTTTGAGCATATCCTGTCCCTACAAATACAATAAAAATTGTAACTATAATTAAAATGCTTAGTATTTTTTTAAATTGATTAATCATAAACTACTCCATATAAATGATATTGTGTATATTTATAATATCATAATTACATCCATAATAACCATTTTTTTCTTATTTTCAACTTTTCTCACCATTTTTCATAACGAAAGCAGCCCTATACATGTTTTAACTTAGTTTTTTATACTTTATTGAAAGTAGGTATATATAAACCATCTATATAGCCCTACTTTCAATATTTATTTATACCATTTTTTTATTATGTTTATACTATCGTTTGATGGATAGAATTTTTTATCTTTACTTTTTTCACCTACTGCAAAAATAGAAAAACCTTTAATATATGGCTCATCTTCAAAAACTATCCTATATGCCTCAAAACATCTAGCTTGTTCTTTATTATTCTCTATACTAGATACATTACTATCCCAAGGGTGTGTAGCTGCATAATCAAGGCGAGGAAACCCTAATTCCCCAAAAAATATTTCTTTATTATATTTTTCAGAAAATCGTTGTATTTCTTCTTTTATATTTTGATTCCTATTATTAACAGTAGTTCCACCAATGCAGTTTACCAGTTCAGTTACTGTATTTATAGGTTTATTACTTAACTCAAAATATGATGCTATTGATATAAAATCTACTTTTGAAAACAACTTATTATTTAATTTTTTTTCATAGCGTTTTTTACTTTCTTCATCCCATGAAGCTGTATACCACCAGGTTGTTTTGTAAGTTACTAATCCATCAAAGTTTTTTCTAGTAAACTCTATTATTTCACACCAATTGTCTTGATATCTTTCTAGCTTATTAAAATTTGATGCAGTATTCACAATATCTACATCATAGGGATTAGCTACTTCATTAATTAAAACCGAAAGTATATTTTTCCAGTCATAAAAAAATTTTTCTTTATCATTAGGATTATAATCAGTTTCATATTTACTTCCATTATCTATCCATGGAAAAGCTTCTAATATTACAGTTATATTTTTTTCTTTTAATATTTTAACCATTTCTATAGCTTTGTTTTTGCTATATTCATCTATACTCATTTTGTTAGATGTTAATGAGGCTATATTTATAACAACAGGAACATTAACAGTATTTGCATCTAACATCTGTATATCTTTTAATGATTGATTTATATCATAATCAGTTGATAAACTTACAGATTTTAACTTTTCAGGTATTTTATTTTTAGGTTTAGATACAAATATAATCACTACAATTGAAATCAATATAATTGTAAAAATAATTATTTTCTTCATATATTCTCCTAGTTATTTTCTATATTTTAATACTAACAGTATAGTTGAGATCAATATCGTTATAAATAAAAATCCAGCTACACCTATAAAAATTTTACCTTCTTTATCTATTTTGAAATCATTTTGCTTATCCTTATTATCTTCATCATTCTCACCTTTTATTTCCTTAAAGTTTAAATCTTGTATTGTCCCATCTCTGTTAATTACAATAGCATCTCCAGTCATTGTTTTCGCTAGATTTATATCACTTAAGTATCTAATTGATGAACTTAAACTGTTCTTATCAATAGAAGAAACTATCATTACATTATTTGATTTATCATATGGAGATTTAATAAGTTGTATAGTTGACAACTGTCTTGAGTAACTATCATCTATAAACTTGATTTTTTTATTATTTTCAAATCCAGTAAAACTCTTATTAAACCTGATATATAAATCATTATTAATATCTTGTAAAGCTTTATTTTCACTTGGAGTTCCTATTATAATAAGATTTCCATTTTTATTTTCACTTGAAAATTCTTCATCATTTAAGATTTTTAATTTCCCTGTGTTATATTTTGTATCTCTTCCCATATATGCAACTATATTAGCAATATTACTTAAGTCCTGTGAGTTTAATTCTTTAGGTACTACAATATTTAAATTATTAGCTTCTCCATTGTTTATAAATGGATATGGATAATATTTAAAGTTTAAATTATTATTATCTTTATAGTCGAACTCAGCAAAAGAACTATCTAATATATATGCCCATGGATTATCAGAATCTCTTGTAACGCACATAAAATCTTTTAATTCTAAGTTAAATACAACCTTTATTTGATAATAATTTTTTCCTAAAACATCACTAGGTAATATTACTTCCAAACTATCATTATCAGCATTTGCCATAGATAATTTTTTACTTGATATAGGAGTATTATTTACATAAACAGTGACTAAAGACCTTTCAAAATCTAGATTTTTAGAGTATCTAAAGTTAAGATTAAACTTAGATCCACTTGTACTAACTTTATTCTTAGGCATATCTATATCAAAGTTAGTTTCTTGAGAGAATGGACCTTTAAGCAAAATATCCCCATATCCTAAATTTTTTAAATCAATATTATTGCTATTGTTTTCTTTTATATCTAAAACGTCTTTATTTTTGTCTACAATAACACTACTAGAATTTAATGTATTTATAAGATTATTACTGCTTATTAATCTTATTGCATTTTCTAATGCGCTATCATTGTCTGATATTATAAGTAACATTTTTTTATCTTTATTAAATGGAGAAGCTACCTGTTTTACAACAGCACTTTCGTTAGCTTTTTCCTTTTCATCTTTAGTTAATAAATTCAAAAAATCACTAGTTGTATTTTTAAGTCCACCTACATAAATTATATTTTTGTCTTTTTCATTAAATTGAGATTTTAAACTAACATTTAATTTAAAATCTTCAATTTTTAACTTTTGACCTATATCTAAACTTAAATTTCCAATAGCACTTAACTGTGAGCTATTATAGTTATCAGGAAGCATAAGTGTTGTATTTAAATATTCACTATTTCCTTTGTCTATATATGTATTGTTATAATTTTTTACTTCATTAGAATTGTCTTTTAATGTGTATTTCAAATCTATACTTGATTGTTTATGAACTACTAACCAATTAGCAGTATTAGCGTCATCCACTCAGATTTCATCTGATATAGTTTTATAAGCTTTTATAGATATACTATTATACCCTGGCTTTATATTATCCTTTGGTATGTCTATTGTCATTTGTTTTTTATATTCTTTATTCCCATCTAGTTTTTGAGAATTGATTGGTTGTCCATTTACAAAAACTGTTATAGTTGAGTATTTAGTATTTAAAAGCTCACTTTTAGTAAATACCAAGTTTAGTTTTAAATCCTTTACATCCCAATTTTCAGGCACATCAATAAATTTTTCTGTACTCCCAACAACTCCACTTATAGTTACATCTTCTTGAAATTTATATGATTTTACATTTTCATTTTCTGCAAATGCTAATCCTACATTTGAAAAAGTAAGAACCAAAGATATAATTATAGTAATTAGCCTCATTAGGCACCTCCTTAAAATCTTTCTGTTTTATACCACTTAGCTTCTCGTTTATAAAATACATCTTGAAAATATCCAAACATTCCTTTAATAGCAACTATTAGCCACATTTGTGAGTAAGTAAAATACATTAAACCTACTAAAAATATATTTTCAAGTCCACCTTCGCCTTTTTCCATAGTTAAAGTTATGCTAACTTGTAATATGAATAATATATATGATAAAATCCATACAATCCAAAAATTAAAAGGTATAGTTACCTCTACTATATTAAATAAACTTAAAATAAATATTATATCTGAAACTACAACTGAAGATAAAAATAAAAAGTATACAGAAAAAAAATATAAAATATCAAATATTACTCTATTTTGTTTTCCTTTAAATAAACTTTTTATGTATTTAACAAGTACATAAATGTTACCCTTAACCCATCTAGTTCTTTGTTTTATCCATACATTCATCGTTTCAGGTTCTTGTTCCCAAGTTACAGACTGAGGAACATAAGTTATTCTTTGACCCATTTTATATATCCTAAAGCTTATTTCAGTATCTTCTGCAATAGCTTTTGTATCCCATCCACCTAATTTTTCAATGGTAGTACGTCTTAACACAAAATTTGTTCCAGGTATTGTACAAAGCCCTAGTAACTGTCTTCTGCCGGCTTGTGCTATCCACTGAAAACTTAGTGTTTCTATATTTATAAATTTAGTTAATATGTTTTTATGTTTATTTCTAGTTCTAAACTTTCCTATAACAGCACCTAATCTATCATCTTTTACTATAGTTTGAATCAAATATCTGAGTGCAGTTTTTTCCGGAGTATTATCTGCATCATATATAGCTATAAAGTCACCTTTAGCACTTTGATATCCAATATTTAATGCATTAGATTTCCCTTTACCTCCAGTTGTACTATCTGTATTTATTATTGTGAAATTATAATTTCTATACTTATTTTTAATACTTTGAAGTATATCTTTTGAATCATCACTTGAATTATCATTTATAACTATTAACTCCATTTTATCTCTTGGATAATCTAATAATAGTAACGATTCTACAGTTTTACCGATGACCTTTCCTTCATTATGAGCTGGAACTAATACAGAAACAAAGGGATATTCCCCTAATTTTTCATCCTTAAAGTTAATATTTTTTAAATAGTAAATATAACCACTAGCAGCCAAAATAATATTTATCAAAAGAATAGCCCATATAGAAATTAAAGATAATAAAAATAAATAATCTATAAATGTTAATCTGCTCATGCTTATCTCCTTCTAAACTTTCTTCTATTTATGACCCTAAAAATTATAAATATTATTATAAATAAAATCAAAACAATAGAAATAAATATAACTATGGACTGGTTTATATTAGACATAGATTTTTCAAACTTAATTTCATCTTTAGACTTATTTATAGATTTACTTTTATCATATTTTACATCTATATTA